>NZ_MQAD01000015.1:0-37872 GCF_001996285.1 Anoxybacillus kestanbolensis
GAAAACAAATATCAAAATGGAACAAAATGGTTGTAAAACAACTGTCTTACAACCATTTTGTCAACAGTCTGAGAAGCTGACGCATAGTCAGCCTCTTATTCTTCATCTTCTTCCTCTTCACCGAGAAATGTGTTTAGCATTTCTTCGATCATATCCCATTCTTCTTCTGTTTCGATCGGCTGCAATTCTCCTGCCTGCCCATCTTCTCCTGGGATAAAAGAAGATGCGTGAATTTCAATTTCTTCGTTGTCATCTTCTTCTGCACCGATTGGGTAGTACAAGACGTAAGATTTCCCGAACTCTTCAGATTCAAATGTAAATAGTACTTCGCAAAGTTGTTCGTTGCCGTCTTCGTCAACGACTGTAATGTGTTTTTCACCGTGTTCCATCATGTTCACCTCAATTGTTTATGGTCCAAATAAGATTGTAAAATCATCACCGCAGCCATTTTGTCGATCACTTTTTTACGTTTTTTTCGACTAACGTCCGCAGCGATTAACATTCGTTCTGCCGCCATGGTGGACAGTCTTTCATCCCACAAGACGACAGGAAGTGAAAACGTTTGTTTCACTTGTTCGGCAAAGCGTTGTGTCGCCTCGCCGCGCGGTCCAATTGTACCATTCATATTTTTCGGAAACCCGATCACAATTTCTTCGACCGCATATTTTTCAATTAATTGGCGCAAACGGTCAAAGCCGTATTCACCGTTTTCTTCATCGATACGAATCGTCTCGATGCCTTGAGCCGTCCATCCTAACTCGTCGCTTACGGCAACGCCGAGCGTTTTCGTTCCAAAGTCTAATCCTAAAATGCGCATGTGTCTATTCCTCACGATGTGTTCGTAAATAGAATTTCACTAATTCTTCAATTAATTCGTCGCGATCGACTTTGCGAATCATGTTTCTGGCATCTTTATGACGAGGGATGTAAGCTGGATCACCAGACAACAAGTAACCGACAATTTGGTTAATTGGGTTATACCCTTTTTCCTGTAATGCGTCGTATACGGCAAGCAATACTTCCCGAACATCGACGTCCATCGGTTCTTCCGAGAAGTTAAATTGCATTGTGTTATCAAACGAACTCACCGTTTTTTTGCACCCCACTCTCACGTTCCACGAAATCTGGCATATCCATCCTTACATCCATTGTACACGATTTCCACCGTTTATTAAACAGATTTTACCCACTGTTCGACAAATTTAAGTGCTTCATCTACTTTATTCGCATCTTTTCCGCCCGCTTGTGCCATATCCGCTCGGCCACCGCCGCCGCCGCCACAACGCGTCGCCACTTCTTTAATGAGTTTTCCAGCGTGATAACCGCGGTCGATTAAGTCGTTTGTGACACCAGCAATTAAGTTTACTTTATTTTGTTGTACAGAAGCAAGCACAATGATCGCTGAACCTAATTTTTGTTTTAAATCGTCGACCATTGCACGTAAGCTGTTCATATCGGCGTTGTTCACTTTACTTGTGACAAGTGGAACACCGTTTACTTCTTTTACTTGGTTCACTAAATTTTCTGCTTCCATATGGCTTAAACGAGCAGCAAGCGATTCATTTTCACGTTGCAATTCGCGCATATCGTTCATGAGTGTATCGATGCGCGTTAACACATCTTTCGGATTCGTTTTTAATTTTTCCGCTACTTCTTTTAATAATGCAATTTGATCATTCATTAAACGATACGCAGCTTTTCCTGTAACTGCTTCAATCCGACGTGTACCTGCCCCAATGCCCGATTCAGAAACAATTTTAAACAAACCGATTTCTGCCGTATTTGTTACATGGCAACCACCGCAAAGCTCTAAGCTATAGTCGCCTACTTGCACGACGCGCACGATGTCACCATATTTTTCACCAAATAGCGCCATCGCTCCCATCGCTTTTGCTTCATCGAGCGGTTTATATTCAATCGCAACAGGGAGATTGCGCCAAATTTGCTCGTTAACGATCGCTTCAATTTGCTCGAGCTCTTCTTGCTTTACTTGACCGAAATGCGTAAAGTCAAAGCGTAAACGGTCAGGAGCAACAAGCGAACCAGCTTGGTTCACATGCACACCAAGCACATCTTTTAACGCTTGATGCAACAAATGCGTCGCTGTATGGTTTTTCACAATATCGACGCGCGCTGCTTCATCGACATGTGCGATATATGTGCCGTTTGTTTGAATAACCCCTTGTTCGACGACGATGTGATGTAAATGTTGACCGTTCGGTGCTTTTTGGACATCTTTTACATACGCTTTTCCTGTTTCCCCTTCAATCCAACCGCGGTCAGCAATTTGTCCACCGCTTTCTGCATAAAACGGCGTTTCACGTAAAATCACTTGCGCTTCTTGTCCTTCGCTTACCTCGTTGACAAGTTGTCCGTCTTTTACGATTACTTCGACAACAGAAGAAACAGAAAGCTGGTCATAGCCGACAAACGTGCTTTCTACTTTAATGTCGCCTAATACGCCGCCTTGGACTTGCATCGAATCAACATCTTGACGTGCAGCACGTGCTCGTTCGCGCTGGCGCTCCATTTCACGTTCAAAACCGTCGTGGTCAACTTTCATTCCTTCTTCTTCCGCATACTCTTCCGTTAATTCCACAGGGAAGCCGTATGTGTCGTACAAACGGAATACATCTTCACCATTAATTGTATCGCTACCACGTTGTTTTTCTTTTTCGATGACGCTTGCTAAAATTGCAAGTCCTTCATTTAACGTTTCATGGAAGCGCTCTTCTTCATTTTTAATTACTTTTTGAATGAACGATGCTTTTTCTTTCACTTCCGGATAATAGTCGACCATAATTTCACCGACAACCGGAACGAGCTCATACATAAATGGACGTTGAATGTTTAATTGTTTCGCATAGCGAACGGCACGGCGCAATAAACGACGCAACACATAACCGCGTCCTTCGTTCGATGGCAGCGCCCCGTCGCCAATGGCAAACGTGACCGTACGAATATGGTCGGCAATGACTTTAAATGCCACGTCTTTTTCGGCATCCGTGCGATATGTTTCCCCTGAAATTTGTTCAGTTGCACGAATGATTGGCATAAATAAATCAGTATCAAAGTTTGTCGGAACGTCTTGTAAAATCGAGCACATCCGCTCTAATCCCATGCCCGTATCAATGTTTTTCTTCGGAAGCGGTGTATATGTACCGTCAGGGTTATGGTTAAATTGCGAAAAGACGAGGTTCCATACTTCTAAATAACGTTCGTTTTCTCCACCCGGATATAATTCTGGATCGTTCGGGTCGTTGCCAAATTGTTCCCCGCGGTCGTAGAAAATTTCTGTGTTCGGACCGCTCGGACCTTCCCCGATATCCCAGAAGTTCCCTTCCAATCGAATAATGCGTTCTTCTGGCAATCCAATTTCGTTATGCCAAATGTCAAACGCTTCTTCATCTTCTGGATGAATTGTCACAGAAAGACGGTTCGGATCAAAACCGATCCATTTTTCGCTCGTTAAAAACTCCCATGCCCAATGAATCGCTTCTCGTTTAAAATAGTCGCCGATCGAGAAGTTTCCGAGCATTTCAAAAAACGTATGGTGGCGCGCCGTTTTTCCGACGTTTTCAATGTCGTTTGTACGAATTGATTTTTGCGCATTACAAATGCGCGGATTGTCTGGAATGACGCGGCCATCAAAATATTTTTTTAACGTTGCGACACCGCTATTGATCCATAACAATGACGGATCGTCAATCGGAATAAGCGATGCGCTCGGCTCAACAGCGTGACCTTTTTCTTTAAAAAAGTCTAAAAACATTTGACGAACTTGAGCAGATGTTAGCTTCTTCACGTTTCCTTCCTCCCTTATAAAAATATAAAAACTCCCATCCCTGCTCAGGGACGAGAGCTTGCTCGCGGTACCACCCTGTTTATGGACAAAACGTCCATCACCTCAACCGCCGTAACGTGGCTTCGTCGGCAGGGTTTTCCTGCACTCAGGATTAGCGTTCTGTTACTCTTCATCTGGAATTTCTTTCAGCCACGGAAATTCCTCTCTGTGCGCCGAAAGCGCTTTAAGATGGGCTGTAACATACTCGATCCGTCATCGTTTTTGTATGTATCACTCTTGTGAAAATTATAGACAAGCCCCTTTTTTTTGTCAATTTGTTTTCAACGAGCGAATGTGTACAAATGTCGCTTTAGCAATCGCAACGATCGGAACAGCAACAATTAAACCAATGATGCCACCGATTTCTCCACCAACAAATAGGGAAAACATAATAATAAGCGGATGTAAATGTAAGCTTTTCCCTACAATAAGCGGGGATAAAATGTTTCCTTCAATAAACTGCAATAAAAAGACGATTCCAACAGTAAGAAGCAATTTGTTTACTGATACGGTTGCAGCAATAATCGCCGCTGGAATGGCGCCAATAATTGGTCCGAAATACGGGATGACATTTGTAACCCCGACGATCATGCCAAGCAAGAGGGGATATTTCATATCAATAAGCCAAAACGAAAGCGCAGCAGCCGTTCCGATCAAAAAACAGACGAACAATTGTCCACGAATATATCCACCGAGCGTTTGATCAACGTCGCGTAAAAATTGCATACCTTTATGGCGCCATTTTTTCGGAGTCCATTCCCATGCTGCTTTTTTAATAAGCTCCACATCTTTTAACATGTAAAACGCAATGAAAGGAATAATAAAAAAGATGATGATTCGATTAATGAGTTGTTTCACTCCAATAATCGCACCTGTAACCGCCTCGCTAATAAATGACTCCGCTTCTGTCATCATCGCCTCAATGCGTTGATGGACATCATAAGGCCATGTGGCCGTTTCTTCATGAATATAATTCGTCCATTGTTCATACGTACGAACAAATATCGGTAAGCTTTTATTTAAATCTTCTAGCTGAGCAATAAACAACGGTGCCCCTTTGTAAACAGCAAAACCGATTCCGCCAAAAAATAATGCATAAATGGCAAGAATGGCAAGCGCTCTCGGCATACCTCGCTTATGAACGTATTCAACAACAGGATGCAATAAGTATGTAATGAATGCGGCGATGAGAAAAGGGGTCATAATTTTAATAAATACATGTAAAAACGGCAGCCATACCGACTGAAGCTTTACAATAAAATATAAGCAAACTAAAATGAATAGCAACTTCGTTAAACGAACGAAAAAATGCAGATGTGAATGCTCCAAGACCATCCCTCCTTGTTATAGTGTTAGAATATAAAGGGGATGTTATACAAACAAACGGCAACCTCAAATGAGATTGCCGTTTTTTCGTTACATAAATGGGCGCAACATTTGTTTGCCGACTTTTCGCACATTGCGCATGTTCATGCCGCCGTTTCGTTGCGCTAATTGGTATGCTGCTACTCCTGCACCGATCGCAATTAAAGAAGCGATTGTTCGATTCATCGTCATTCTCCTTTCATTACGAAAACAAAGTTCGTTCCTGTTCGCTAAACAAATCGTCGAGCGAGCTAAGCGTTCCGTCTTCTTCTACCTGATGCGTATAAATCATTCCTTTTTGGACGGTTAGCTCAATAAAGCAATTCCAGCAATAATACTGATTAACGCCGATTTTACCCAAATCTTTACTTTGACAATTCGGACACTTTAACATAAAGGACACACTCCTCTTTATTTTTTCTTCTATCTTTGTCATTTTTTTACGTAAACATACGTCACGGAAAGAAGGAGCGTGCCAATATGTGTGTCCGTCATTATGTTACGTCATTTTCCATAAAGTCATACGGGGTAACACCTTCCATTCCGATGTTTGCATCTTCCATCGGAAGCAGCTGTTGCTCAGGCGAAATAGTATTTGTTAATTTTTCGTACAATGTCGTTTGTCTCGTTCCGTCATCTGTTCGCATGACCCCAAGCTGGAACGCTTCTTCTTCACCGCACAAAATTAAATATCGTTTACTGCGCGTAATGGCTGTGTACAATAAATTGCGCCTTAACATGCGATAATAACTTTTTACAACAGGCAAAATGACGATCGGAAATTCGCTTCCTTGCGATTTATGAATCGAACAACAGTAGGCGTGCGTAATTTGATTCAATTCTTGTTTTGGGTATGTCACTTCGTTTCCATCAAACGAAACGACAACGAGATCTTGTTTTTCTACGTTTTCGTTGGCATAGAAAATCGCAACGATCTCACCGATATCGCCATTAAACACATTTTCATCCGGCTGATTGACTAGCTGTAACACTTTATCGCCTACGCGATAAACGACATCACCAAACGTAAGCTCTCGTTTATGATCATGTTTTGGATTAAATAGCTGTTGCAACGTTTCGTTTAATCGATCAATTCCTGCATGACCGCGATACATCGGTGCGAGCACTTGAACGTCTTTTGCGCGATATCCTTTTTGTTTTGCGTTTTCAGCTACTTTTTTTACGACGTCAACGACTTGTCCGCCCGTGCAACGAATAAATGAACGGTCTTTTTGTGGAAACGTCAAATCGTGAGGAATGTTTCCATCTTTAATCGCATGGGCAAGGGAAATGATCGACGAACCTTCTGCCTGGCGATAAATGTCTGTCAAGCGAACGGTCGGAATGACGTTTGCGCGAAGCAAGTCTTTCAGCACTTGTCCTGGTCCGACGGACGGTAATTGGTCTTCATCGCCAACGAAAATGACTTGCATGGATGATGGAACAGACTTTAATAACTGATTCGCTAGCCACGTATCGACCATGGACATTTCATCGACAATTAACAACTTTCCGTTAATCGGTTCGTCTTCCCCACGTTGAAACCCGTCACCACTCCAGCCGAGCAAACGATGAATCGTCATCGCCGGCAAACCTGTCGATTCCGTCATGCGCTTCGCTGCACGGCCGGTTGGAGCAGCAAGTAAAATCGGAAACGGCTCGTCCGTATCATAGCTCGTCGGATCAAGCGATAGCCCATGCAATTTAGCGAACAAATGAACAATACCATTAATGACCGTCGTTTTTCCTGTCCCTGGTCCGCCTGTTAAAATGAACAACGGGGAACAAAGGGCTTGTTGAATCGCCTCTTTTTGTTTTTGCGAATATTGAATGTTTGCTTCTTCTTCCCATTCACCGAGCGCTAGTAAAAATTCGGCTTCAGAAAACGTAGTCATGCCCTTTTGCTCAAGCAGCCGCTTCACGTTTGACACGATACCTTTTTCCGCAAAATACAAGGAAGGGATGTAAAAACGATCTTCTTCCACAATTAACTTCCCTTCTTCAGATAAATGGATCATTTCACGGGAAATGCAAGCAACTTCAACGGCTTCTTGCCGTTTCGCCTCTAACAATTGTTTCACTTCTGTAAGGAGTTGTTCATACGTCATATACACATGTCCTTCTTGCATGCAATGTTGCTCCATGACGTATAAACAACCTGCCCGAATGCGATCCGGATGATTGCCCGAAATACCGAGCTGCAAGCCGAGATCATCAGCGCGACCAAATCCAATTCCTTCAACGTCTTCGACAAGTTGATATGGATTTGTGCGAATGATTTGTAACGTTTCATCTTTGTACACTTGATAAATTTTCATCGATAATTGAGGTCCAAACCCAAATTGCGACAAAGCAATCATAATTTGTTCTAATCCTTCATGTTCGCGCAACGTCTCATACAGCTGCTTTGCTTTTGCTTTTGTTAGCTTCGGTACGTTCGCAAGCACATCGGGATCTTCTAATATTTTTGAAATCGCTCGCTCACCTAACGTTTCTACGATCGCGGCTGCTGTTTTTTTTCCGATTCCTTTAAACATGCCGCCCGATAAATATTGAATCACTCCTTCTTTCGTTTCAGGAAACTCTTTTCGAAAATGATCAACAACATATTGTTTTCCAAAGCGCGGATGTTCTTTAAATGTGCCGAAAAACGTATATGTATCATACTCACCGAGCAAAGGGAAATAGCCTGTCACAACAACGTCTTTTTCTATATGCGCTTCATTTGTTTCTTCTACGCGTACACGAATAACTGAATATAAATTGTCTTCGTTATGAAAAATGGTACCGACATGGACGCCTTTAATAAACGATCGTCCGTCTAAATCTAACTGTTGTTGCAACGCCATCTCCCCCCTTTGTTATTGCAATGCGCGTTCCATTAGCTTTTTCCCATGACCTGCTAACAAATGATCCGGTTGAATAGCCAGCGCCTTTTCAAACATCTCATATGCCGTTTTCGGATCGTCTTTGTATGCATATGCGACACCTAAATTGTAATACGCATCTGCATGTTGGTCGTTTAAATGAATCGTCCGTTCAAAATACGTCATCGCCTCATCCACGAACTGTAGTTGCGCGAAACAAAGCCCGAGCTGAAATGTCGCTTCGACATCGCGCTCGTTTAATTCTACTGCCCGCTGAAAATATGGTAGCGCTAAACGTGGTTGCTCTAAGTACATAAGCGACATGCCAAGCATAAAAAACACATCTCCATCTGCTAATCCGACTCGAATCGCCCGTTCAAATTGTTCTTTCGCTCGTTCAAATTGTTGGCGATTGTAATAAATGGATCCGAGTCCGTAATAAGCGGTCGCTGCTTTTTCATCAAGTTCAAGTGCTTTATGGAAAAAGCGAATCGCTTTTTCTTCTTCACCGACAGCTGCTAATACGTTTCCAAAATTAATGTAACCAACAGGATCGTTCGGTTGTCGTTCAATCGCTTCATGAAAACATTTAACCGCTTCTTCATATTGTCCTTGCTGCATATATTGAATGCCTTGTGCGTTGTAATCCATTACTATCACCTCATATGCATATTATAACAAAAAAGCCTTCAACTCGTCTGTTGAGTTGAAGGTTAGCCAACGTATGTCAATCTTTCACCGTTGCGAAATACTTGATCGATCGTTCCGCCACCGAGACATTGTTCACCGTTGTAGAAAACGACCGCTTGCCCCGGCGTAACTGCGCGTACGCGTTGGCTAAATGATACGCGTGCCGTCGTTTCATCAATCATTTCTACTGTCACCGGTACATCTGGTTGACGATAACGGAATTTCGCTGTACAAGCAATCGGTTCATTCGGTTTTCGATCGCTGACCCAATTGACGTTCGTTGCAATAATTGCATCAGAATAAAGCAATTCGTTATCAAATCCTTGTGCAACGTATAAAATGTTGTCTTTTAAATTTTTCCCAACAACGAACCAAGGCTCTCCGCTACCACCAATACCAAGTCCGTGGCGTTGTCCGATCGTATAGTACATTAAGCCATCGTGCGTACCTTTTACTTCCCCATCGAGCGTTTGCATCTTGCCCGGCTGTGCAGGTAAATAATTGCTTAAAAACTGTTTAAAATTGCGTTCACCGATGAAACAAATGCCGGTGCTATCTTTTTTTCCTGCTGTCGCAAGTCCGGCTTCTTTGGCGATTTCACGCACTTTGGACTTTTGTAATTCGCCGATTGGAAACAACACTTTCGATAATTGAGCTTGGCCAAGCTGATTTAAAAAATACGTTTGATCTTTATTTGCATCTAACCCGCGCAACAATTGATATTCTCCATCGCGATAGGCAACGCGGGCATAATGTCCTGTCGCTAAATAGTCCGCTCCAAGCGCCATCGCATGTTCTAAAAATGCTTTAAACTTAATTTCTTTATTGCACATCACATCTGGATTTGGCGTACGCCCTGCTTTATATTCGTCTAAAAAGTACGTAAATACTTTTTCCCAATATTGCTTTTCGAAGTTGACCGCATAATACGGAATACCAATTTGGTTGCACACACGCACGACATCTTCGTAATCTTCTGTTGCGGTACATACCCCGTTTTCGTCGGTGTCGTCCCAGTTTTTCATAAAAATGCCGATGACATCGTACCCTTGTTGTTTTAATAAAAGGGCGGCAACAGATGAGTCGACCCCACCGGACATTCCAACAACAACTCTCGCCATTATTTTCCACTCCTTTCACGCTGTTGTTAGCCGTTTCACAATTTTTGCAATATCATATGCTGCTCGTTCGACTTGTTCCAACGTATTTCCATATCCAAAGCTAAAACGAACAGAAGAACGAATGCGCTCCGATTCATTTCCGTACATCGCCACTAACACATGTGACGGATCAATTGAGCCAGCTGTACACGCCGAGCCGCTTGAGGCGGCAATGCCTGCTAAATCTAAATTGACAAGCAATGCTTCTACATTTGTTCCGAAAAACGCAACATTTAATACATGTGGCAAACGATTTGTTTCATGACCGTTCACCGCGTAATGAATGCCTTCTCGTTCAAATGTCGTCAACATGATACGTTGAAACTGTTCATATAACGCTCGTTTTTCAGACATCATTTGTTGTGCGAGTTCAGCTGCTTTTTGCAATCCGACAATACCGGGTACGTTTTCTGTCCCTGCACGTCGTTTTCTTTCTTGTTCTCCGCCGTATATGTGTGGCGTCAGACGAACCCCTTCACGTACGTATAAAAAGCCGACTCCTTTTGGTCCGTTAATTTTATGGCTTGATACGGAAAGTAAATCGATGCCGAGTTCGTGCACATCGATCGGAACGAGACCATACGCTTGTACTGCATCTGTATGAAAATACACATCGTGGTCATGAAGCAATTGACCAATATCATGAATTGGTTGCAACACACCTGTTTCGTTGTTGCCAAACATGATAGAGACAAGAACCGTATCGTCGCGCAACGCGCTTTTTAGCTGTTCAATAGAAATGACGCCATGCTCATCCACAGGTAAGTATGTCACATCAAATCCTTGTTTCTGTAAATATTTGCACGTGTTTAATACAGCATGATGTTCGACAGACGTTGTAATGATGTGTCGTCCTCTCTCGCGATTCGCCATTGCCACACCAATGATCGCTAAATTATCCGCCTCTGTTCCACCGCTTGTAAAAATGATTTCGTTCGCTTTTGCCCCGATCGTTTTAGCAATGGTCTCCCTCGCTTCATCAAGGGCACGTCGTGTTTCACGACCGAATGAATGAATGCTTGATGGGTTGCCAAAATATGTTGTCATGTACGGTATCATTGCCTCCACAACTTGCGGATGAACAGGAGACGTCGCTGCGTGGTCTAAATAAATGCGCTCCAAATACATTCTCCTTTCCTAGATATAAAACATATATGCATCACCGTGGTCGTCGGTATGACTTGCTAAGTCTTCAAGCGTCGTGCTATCTAACACTTCTTTTACCGCATCGCGAACGCGCATCCATAATTCACGTTTCGCTAGTTCTTCATCTTCTAGTTCTTCAACGACTTGAAGCGGTCCTTCCAACACACGAATAACATCGCCCGCAGTAATTTTTGATGGTTCATCTGCTAAAATGTAACCGCCATACGCTCCGCGAACGCTTTTCACTAAACCAGCGTTTCGCAATGGGGAAATGAGTTGTTCTAAATAATGCTCCGACAAATTATTCATTTGAGCGATCGATTTTAATGAAATCGGTCCCTCTCCATATCGTTTCGCCAACTCAATCATAATCGTTAAACCGTATCGACCTTTTGTAGATATTTTCAAACGAATCATCCCCTCATTCACTGTCAAAAGAAACACAAGCCATTATAACATAAAAATACGAAACAGAGGAACGTTACTGCTTTTTTCGTTCATTGAGCCGCTCATAAACGGAAGCGAATTGCTTTTCTTCGCCGTTTTGTTTCGGTTGATAATATTGCACTCCGATTAAATCATCAGGTAAGTATTGTTGTGCCACCCAACCGTATGGATAATCGTGTGGATATTTATACCCTATTCCGCGTCCAAGATGTTTCGCCCCCGCATAGTGAGCATCTTGCAAATGAAGCGGAATCGATTGTCCTTTTCCGTTTCGCACATCTATAAGCGCTTGATCGATTGCTTTATAGGCGCTATTTGATTTCGGTGATAAACACATGTCAATCGTCACGACTGAAAGCGGAATGCGTGCTTCTGGCATACCGAGACGCTCTGCGGCTTCGATCGCGCTCATCACCTTCACACCGATCAGTGGATTGGCTAATCCAATATCTTCATAAGCAATGACTGCAAGGCGACGGCAAACAGCGGTAAGATCGCCACCTTCAAGAAGCCTTGCTAAATAGTGAAGCGAAGCATCTACGTCACTGCCGCGAATACTTTTTTGAAAAGCGGAAAGTAAAGAATAATACGTATCTCCTTGTTTATCATACGTTAGCGACTTGTTTTCTACACAAGACAAAACAGCTTGCACATCCACAACAGCATATTGATCCCTTTGTTTCGTTGCATATACGACTTCCTCTAAAATCGTCAATGCCGCTCGAGCATCTCCGTTTGCCCCTTCAGCAATGATCGAAAGCGCCTCATCGCTAATGTCAATATGCCAATCGCCTAATCCTCGTTCACGATCGGCTAAAGCGCGGTGCAATAATGCGAGCGTCTTCTCTTTTGTTAATGGCTGCAACTGTTTTATTTGTCCTAAGCGACTGCGAACAGCCGGATTAATCGAATGAAATGGATTTTCTGTCGTCGCACCAATGAGGGTAATCAAACCGCTTTCGACATGTGGTAATAAATAATCTTGTTGCGCTTTTGTGAAACGATGAATTTCATCAATAAATAAAATAACGTTGCCTTCAAAGCGAGCATCCGCCACTATTTCTTCCATTTCTTTTTTTCCTGCCGTCGTCGCATTGAGCATATAAAACGGACGTTGTACCGTTCCAGCGATCGCATAAGCAAGCGATGTTTTCCCGACGCCAGGCGGTCCGTAAAGCAATAACGATGGCACATAACCATTTTTAATCATTCGATATAGCGCTGTATGTGAACCGATGACATCGTCTTGTCCGATAACTTCATCAATCGTACGCGGGCGCATACGATAAGCAAGCGGCTCTTGAGCAAACAACATCGTTTTCTCACCTCACAATGCTAACGCTGCACGTAGGGCAGGAACAAATTGGCGCATATGACTTTGTTGTAAATATAAAAGAAACGCATCAACAATCGCTTTTCTCGGGTCATCCTGTTGTATTTCTGTTTTTAACTGTTTGAGTAGCTCCACAATATGATGATCGCCTGCTTCTTCAATCATCTCCTCAATAAGCGCAAGGGCACGTGTTTTTTCTGCTTGGGCATCGTGGCTTAGCAACGGCATGTCGTGCTGTAAACTATCGACAAGCGCATCAAGCCGCTCGATTAAAAAAGGGGCTAATCGTTGAAAAGGAAACGACTTTTGTTCAAACAGAGCAAAAAATAAATATTCTTTTAACATGCCATTTAACATAATGGCACAATCAAGCACATACGGACGAATACGTTCCCCGTATACATCGATAAGTGATTGAACGTACCAGTCAAATAAATGGGAACGAATGCGCAAAACAAGCGCGTGAACGTCTTCACTAACTTTTTGTGCATGATCGCCCATATGCATTTGTACAATTTCTTTATGCTGTTCAAACGCTTCAATTTGCAAAGAAAGCTGTTTTAAAAATTTTTCACGTGCTGTCAACGATCGATCAGAAGCGATACGTGCAAATTGTTGAAACAGCTGATCGTAATGATATTGAAAAATGGACAGCACAATTTCCTCTTTTGACTTAAAGTAGTTGTATAATGATCCTTTGGCTAACTGACTATGTTCAGCAATTTCTTGCATCGTTGTCGCATGATATCCTTTTTCAGCAAATAGTTTCATTGCGACTTCAATAATTTGTTCTTTTCTGCTCATGAGGCCCCATCCTTACTGTTCGTTTCTCATTTTATTATAACACAACAGGCTGACCGAATTTCAGCCAGCCTGTCTCCAATTATGCTTGTCGTTCTTTTTTCGCTTGTCGGAAGAAAAATAGTTCGTATACAACAGGAACGAGAATTAACGTCAATAACGTTGATGACGTCAATCCACCGATGACCGTAATCGCTAACCCTTTAGAAATGAGCGTTCCCGATGACTTCGTCAACGCAAGCGGAATGAGTGCGGCCACCGTCGCAAATGCTGTCATTAAAATCGGACGTAACCGCGTTTTACCTGCTTCAATAAGCGCTTGACGAATCGTCATTCCTTTTTGCTCACGATTTTGCCCGATGCGGTCAACGAGAACGATCGCATTCGTTGTCACAATTCCAATGAGCATTAATAAACCGATCATGACGCTGACGGACATCGGTTCATTCGCAATAAATAAGCCGAGCAACGAACCGATTGGAACGAACACAAGCGATGATAAAATAATAAACGGAATACGGGCTTTTCCAAACGTAATGAGCATCGTAATATACACAAGCCCAATCGCTACAACCATCGCTAAACCGAGCTGTTGGAACGTTTCTACCGTTTCATCGCTTCCGCCGCCACCTTCGAGTGAGACATCTTTTGGTAAATCAATTTCTTTTTTTACACCATTGATGACATCTTGTGTAACTTTTTGAATGTTGTCACCAACGACTTGAGCAGACACACGTGCAAACACTTTTCCATCAAGTTTTTGAATGGATGTAAATGTATCGACTTCTTGCACGTCTGCCAATTGTTTTACTGGCACTGGTCCGAACTTTGTGAAAATAAGCGTGTTTTCTAACTCTTCGATCGATGCCATTTGTTTGTCATATGACAATTGTACTGTCCGCTCTTCATCGTCTAACGTCAACGTGCCGACTTGAACCGGACGAGTTTGATCGGCGATTGTACCGAGAATTTGAAAGCCTGATACACCGTATTCCATTGCTTTATTCGTGTCGATGTTAACGACTACTTGTTTTTGTTTATCTGTAAAGTTATTTGTGACATATTTCAAATCATCGCGCGTTTTTAAGTACGCTTCTACATCTTTCGCCGCTTGTTGTAATGCATTTAAGTCGGTCGAGTACAAGTCAATATTCACGTTATTGTTTGACGGCGGTCCACCAGATTGCAATTCTTGAACGCCGACTTTTGCACCTTTTACTTCCTCATTAGCGATTGTTTCCATTTCTTTTTCCAACTTTTTAATGAACGTGCTCACGTTCGTGTCTTCTTTCAACGTAATAAAATAGTTCGCTTGGTTTTTCCGCTTTAATCCGCTACGGAAGTCACGGCTACCAATTCCTGCAGTAACTTCTTCAATCTCCTTCATCGAAGCAAACATATTTTCGATTTTTAACGATACATCGTTCGTTTTTTCTAATGGCGTAGACGATGGTAGTTCGACTGCAGCAATTAATGATTTTTGTTCTTCGTTCGGAATAAATGTAAAGCCTAACTTCGGTACGATAGCGAATGAGCCACCGAGCAATAAAACAGACAAAAACAAGACAATTTTTTTATGATCGAGCGCCCATTCAATCGCTTTACCGTAAGCTCGTTGCAACGCACCTTCTTTTTCTTCTGGCGGCACTTTTTTAAACGAAAACTTCGCTAAAATTGGAACGATCGTAATGGCCACAACGAGCGACATTAAAAGCGAAAACACAATCGTTAGCGCAAATGGTAAGAAAAACTCGCCTGTCACGCCATCAACGAGACCGAGCGGTAAAAAGACAACGACGGTCGTGATAGTAGACGATGTAATTGCCTTTAAAATTTCTTTCGTCGAGTCTTCGACAAGTTCATCTGTCATCCCGGTTTTTGACTTACGCACGCGACGGAAAATGTTTTCGATGACAACGATGCTGTCGTCAACTACTCGCCCGACCGCAACTGCCATTCCACCTAACGTCATAATGTTTAAAGAAATATCCATCCGCTGTAAGAAAATAGATGCGACTAATAACGAAAGTGGAATGGAAACAATGGCAATGATTGTGGCACGCACGTTTCGTAAAAAGACGAGCACTGCAATGGAGGCAAACAATGCCCCAAGCAATCCTTCACGCACGAGCGTTTCGACAGACTTTTTAATTCCTTCAGCAGAATCAAATCCTATTGCATAGTCTATTTTGTCTTTATATTTGTCAAGTACGTTTATCACTTTGTCCGCTACTTCAACCGTGTTCGCATCTTGCTTTTTCGTAATCGCCATCGATAAAGATGGTTGTAAGTTGTAGCGCGTAATTTCTCCTTGGTCTGTCACTGCTTCAATCGTCGCTACATCTTTCAACGTAATTTTTGTGGGAGCTTGCTGTCCACTTGCTGGTGCTCCCGGTGATGCGTTCATCAATGGAGAAGATAACGGTAAATCTTCAAGTTGTTTAATCGTTTCAATTTTTTGTTGTACGCGAATCGGAATTTGTACAGTTTCTGTTTGAACGTTTCCGGCAGGGAACGCTAAAAATTTTTCATTAATTTGTTCTTTAATTTGCGTTAAGCTTAAGCCGTATTGCAACGCTTTTTGTTTATCAACTGTAATTTGAACAATGTCTTCTTCCATCCCACCGACAGAAATGGAGTTAATGCCATTAATTTTTTTCAACTCTGGAATAATTGTATCATCCAACAGCTGTTGTACGTTCGTATCCCCTTTTGCAAATAAAGAAATATTATAAATCGGGAACGTACCAAACGAGAAACGATTCACTTTCGTCTGCACGTTTGCTGGCAAATTCGCTTCTTTCATGAGCGATTCAACTTGTCGCTCAACTTCATCCATGTCCGTGTTGAACGGAAACTCTAAGTTAATAATAGAAATACTTTCAAACGATGTGCTCTGGAGCTTCTTTACCCCTTCCACTCCTTTGAACTTTTCTTCTAACTTTGTCGTCACTTGCTCATTCATATCTTCTGGTGAAGCGCCCGGATAAATGACTTCCACAGACAATTGTGGAAACTCAATATTTGGCAACAAGTCAACTTTTAAAGAAGAAAATGAATATAGTCCGCCTAATATGAGTAGAAATGAGATGATAAATACAGCGACGGAGTTTTTTAAACTAAACCTCGTTAAAAAGTTCATCTCGCTCTTCCTTTCTTTCTCGAAATATGACCAATTGGTCGTTTTTCTACGACCATACAGTCACAATTTCACTATAATTCAATTTCCTCTCCTTTGCAACTAATAATGTGCTGTAAAAAAACGCAAAGGAGTTCCCTTTGCGCTCATTGTTGATCGACACGTTGGATCGGAATATCTTTTAATAATTGTTGTACAACATGTGCAGCCATGATGAGGCCAGCAACCGATGGAACAAACGCATTCGATGAAGGTGGTATTTTTGCCTTACGAATGGTTGCCTCATCATTTCCTACTTCCTTTCGCACGTCTTCGCGAATGACAATTGGAATTTCATCCGAGAAAACAACGGTGATGCCTTTTTTAATTCCTTCTTTCCGCAATCTCGTGCGAATAACTTTTGCAATCGGATCCGTATGCGTTTTTGAAATATCAGCAATGCGAAAACGGGTCGGATCCATTTTATTTGCCGCTCCCATGCTTGAAATAATTGGGATGTTTCGTTCTAAACATTGTTTCATTAGATGAATTTTATACGAAATCGTATCGGATGCATCAATGACGTAGTCAATATCGTACGAAAAAATTTGTTCATACGTCTCTTCTGTATAAAACATTTTTAACGCAATGACTTCGCATGCTGGATTAATGTCTGCGATGCGCTCTTTCATCACTTCTACTTTCGGACGACCGACAGTAGATAATAGCGCATGAATTTGTCTGTTCACATTTGTAATGTCAATATCGTCTTTATCGATTAAAATGAGACGTCCAACCCCTGAACGAGCAAGCGCCTCAACCGCAAATGATCCGACACCTCCAATGCCAAGAACGGCCACTGTGCTTTCGCTTAATTTTTTTAAACCTTCTTTCCCGATTGCGAGTTCATTACGAGAAAATTGATGTAACATGTTGTTCCTCCCATATGTAAGTCTTTCAATCGGATATATATGCATTGTGGCACAAATAAAGCCTTGACGTAAAGCATGTTCTTTACGTCAAGGCTTCATTCGTTTTTGTTTCCTAAGTCCCAATCGTGCCGTCGCTGATGGCCTTTGTTTTGAACCCGCTCTCTCACAGGTGGGTGCCCTGTTTCAAGCTTATGTACGTCCTCTCTATGTAAATGAGGCATGTACGCCACCTGAAAACCCGGGCTCCCGTATCACACATTGTTCGGTCAAAACAATAGGTGATACGACAAACACATCAGGACTTGTTGTTACTTGTATGTTAGCACACTTCGAACGTATTTGCAACGTTACAAATTTAGTCTACTTTTTGAACGTCTTTGATTCGCAAATGTAATTCTTCTAATTGCTCTTCGCTAACTGCACTTGGCGCTTCCGTTAACAAGCAACTCGCGCTCGCTGTTTTCGGGAAGGCGATTGTATCACGTAAATTCGAACGCCCCGCAAGCAACATGACAAGCCGGTCTAATCCAAGCGCAATTCCCCCATGTGGAGGCGTACCGTATTCAAACGCTTCTAGCAAAAAGCCAAACTGTTCACGCGCTTGTTCTTCAGTAAAGCCGAGCGTTTTAAACATTTTTTCTTGTATATCACGCTCGAAAATACGGAGTGAGCCTCCACCTAGCTCATATCCATTTAACACAAGATCGTATGCTTGCGCTCGAACGCTCGCTGGGTCTGTTTCAAATTTTGGCACATCTTCACGAACAGGCATGGTAAACGGATGATGCGCTGCATAATAACGACCTTCTTCTTCGTCGTATTCAAATAGTGGCCAATCTGTAATCCATAAGAAATGAAACGCTGATTCGTCAATCAACTGTAAATCTTTTCCTAACTTTGAACGCAATGCACCAAGCGCATCGGCAACAACCGATTTTTTATCAGCGACAAATAACAATAAGTCACCCGTTTCTGCTTCAAGTGTTTGCATCATTTGTTTTTGTTCATCTTCATTGAAAAACTTAGCAATTGGTCCTTTTAAGCCGTCTGCTTCAACTTTCAACCAAGCTAATCCTTTTGCTCCATAACGAGCGACATATTCCGTTAGCGCATCAATATCTTTACGCGAATATTTATCCGCTGCACCTTTCACATTGATCGCCTTCACTTGTCCGCCGTTTTGCACCGCGCTTGCAAACACTTTAAACCCGCAATCTTTCACTTGCTCGGATAAATCAACAAGCTCAAGTCCAAAACGCGTATCTGGCTTGTCCGAACCGTAACGCGCAATCGCTTCATCGTATGACATGCGCGGGAACGGAATAGAGATGTCGACTCCTTTTGCGACTTTCATGACGCGCGCCATCATTCGCTCGATCATTGCTAAAATATCGTCTTGACTCATAAACGATGTTTCAATATCGACTTGTGTAAATTCTGGTTGACGATCAGCACGTAAATCTTCATCGCGGAAACAACGAGCGATTTGATAATATCGTTCAAAGCCAGCGACCATTAATAATTGTTTAAAAATTTGCGGCGATTGTGGTAACGCATAAAACTCGCCTGGATGTACACGGCTTGGCACTAAGTAATCGCGCGCCCCTTCTGGCGTACTTTTCGTTAAAATTGGCGTTTCTACTTCTAAAAAGCCTTCTTCGTCTAAAAAGTCGCGAATCGCTTTCGTTACTTGATGGCGCATTTGAAACGTCTGGAACATCACCGGGCGACGCAAATCTAAGTAGCGATATTTTAAGCGAACGTCTTCGGATACATCTGTTTTATCTGAAATCGGAAACGGCGGCGTTTTTGCTTCACTTAAAATCGTCACGTGCGTCGCATGCACTTCAATTGTTCCAGTCGGTAAATTCGGATTAACTTGTCCTTCTTCGCGTTGAACGACCGTTCCTTCTACGTCTAACACGTATTCGCTACGAATTGTTTCTGCTACTTGCAACGCCTCTTTTGACACATCTGGGCTAAATACAATTTGCACAATACCTGTACGGTCGCGCAAATCGATAAAAATAAGCCCTCCGAGATCGCGACGTTTTTGCACCCATCCTTTTAAGCGCACCGTTTGACCGATCGCCATATCTGTTACTTCTCCACAATAATGCGTCCTTCCGAACATACTTTCCCCTCCTATTTCAATACGTGTTTCATATGTGAAATAAATGTGTCAAGAGGCACTTCTTGCTGTTCTCCCGTTGCCATATGTTTTACGTTAATGACACCTTTTCGCAATTCATCTTCACCTAAAATTGCAACATACGTCGCATGTAAACGGTCGGCAGCTTTAAGCTGTGCTTTCACTTTTCGATCTTGATAATCTTTTTCTGCCGAAATGCCTTCTTTACGTAGCGCAGCAACAAGCGCAACTGCTTCTTCTTTTGCTTGTTCTCCTAAAGCTACAACATAACAGTCAATTCCTTCTAAAATCGGTAACGAAATGCCCTCGGCCTCTAATGCAGCAAGCAAGCGCTCAATGCTTAAAGCGAATCCGATCCCTGGCGTTTCCGGTCCGCCAATTTCTTGAACGAGACCGTTATAACGCCCACCGCCACATAGCGTCGTAATGGCGCCAAACCCTTCTGCCTCGCTCATAATTTCAAATGCCGTATGATTGTAATAGTCTAAACCGCGCACAAGCCGTGAATCGACTTCAAATGCGATGCCAAGCTTCTGTAAATACATTTGCACTTTTTCAAAATATGTGCGCGACTGTTCATTTAAGTAATCAAGAATCGATGGTGCAGTACGCATCAGTTCGTGGTCGCGATCTTTTTTACAGTCTAAAATGCGCATTGGATTTTTATGTAACCGCGCTTGGCAATCATCACAAAACTCATGAATGCGAGGTTGGAAATGATCGATGAGCGCTTGGCGGTGCGCTTTTCTACTTTCAACATCACCTAAACTATTGATGACAAGTTTCAGCTTTTTCAATCCGAGCGTGTGGTAAATGTCCATCGCTAAAGCGATGACTTCAGCATCAATCGCAGGATCGTTACTTCCGAGTGCTTCGACACCAAATTGGACGAACTGACGAAAACGACCTGCTTGCGGACGTTCGTAACGGAACATCGGCCCCATGTAATACAATTTCACTGGCTGATTCGGGTAGCCATACATTTTATTTTCAACAAATGAGCGAACAACCGCTGCTGTTCCTTCTGGACGAAGCGTTAAACTTCGACCGCCACGATCTTCAAATGTGTACATTTCTTTTTGAACAATATCCGTTGTATCACCGACACCGCGTAAAAACAGCTCCGTATGTTCAAAAATGGGGGTGCGAATTTCTTGATAATTGTAACGACGGCAAAGTTCGCGCGCAATGTGTTCAATATATTGCCATTTTGCTGCTTGTTCGGGCAAAATGTCTTGCGTTCCGCGCGGAATTTGAAATGACATATGTTTCCCTCCTTCAGTTTTTATGCAAATAAAAATCTCCCACCCCTAATAAATTAGGGACGAGAGACGAGTTCCCGTGGTGCCACCCTAGTTGAAGCGCATGCTTCCACTTTCATCCGATAACGCCCGGAAAGCGTTCTCTCCTACTAACTGACGCGTTCAAAGAGAAACCTACGGAGTGTTCGTTCGTTAAGTCATCATGGAGAAATGCTTCCAGCCTATGGCATTTCCTCTCTGGCCATGTGTACTCTTAACTACTTTTCTCCATCATCGGCGAGATGTTGAATTTTCTTTTTATATTACGTACGAACAAACCATTTGTCAAGATGGCCTTATTTTCCGAAATACTGAAGCAATCCATTACAAATCGCCTCTGTCGCTGCTTGTTGATAGTCTTGTGACATAACAAACAACTCTTCATTCGGATTGCTTAAATAGCCAAGTTCAAGCAATACAGAAGGGCGACTATTTTCACGCAACACATGGTAATTGCCACTTCGAACCCCGCGTTGCTGAATGCCTGTTAGACGGCTCAGCGGATCAAACATCGCATTAGCGAGCGAACGATCAATTGATTTATAGTAATATATCGTTAAACCACTTGCCGTGCGGTTTAATGCGCTATCGTAATGAATGCTAATAAACGCATCTGCTTGATGTTTCCCCGCTATGTAGACACGCTCACTAAGCGATAAAAAGCGATCATCTTCGCGTGTGAAAATGACGTTCGCCCCCATTTGTTTTAGTTTTTCACCTAACAACAATACCGTTTGTAACGTTAACATTTTTTCAATTGTTCCGTTGACTCCAGTCGCCCCATAATCTTTTCCACCATGCCCTGCGTCAATGACAATCGTTTTCCCTACAATCGTTTTTTGAGAAGGCGCAGGTTTCTTTGTTACTTGAACGATCCATTCTGCGACATAACCGATCGTTTGTGCATCTACTTGTATGACGTACCATCGTCCTTCTTTTCGAATGACTGCAAACTGGTCGCCACGTTTTGCTTTAGTAATGATAGAGGACTGTGTTGAAGCAGCAGAACGAATATTTGTATTGTCATATAACATTTGGACGTATGTATTTTGTTCTGCATTTTGTTCTGTATTTTGTTCTGTGTTTTTTTCAACATTTGCTATGTATGAGCGATGCACCCAACCTTCTTTTCCATCCCAACGCACATACATCCAATCCCCTTGTATCATCGTTGCCGTTCCTTTTTCGTTACGATTGACATACCCGATGATCGCATACGTCGTTCCTGGTCCTTTACGAAGTCGTAATCCGTCTGCTTGGCATACAACAAGTTGTTGTATTTGTTTTTTCTTTTCCATCTGTTCGTTTTGCATTTGCACGTATTTGCCGTACACCCAACCTGTCCGATTCGAAGCGAGCCGAATTTGCAGCCATTCCCCTCGCTTTTGAACGACAGCATATTGCTTTCCTTTCGCTACTTTTCCTTGCACCGGAAATGTTAATCCCGGACCTGTTCGTACGTTTAATCGGTCAACAACGATGCGCACGTTCATTGCTGCTGATGCTGTTTGAAAGATCATCAAGAAACAACAACAAATGAACAATGAAGCCACGAACGTTTTTTTCATGCTGTACATCCTCCTACGTTGTCAATGGTCGCTACTTTATTTCTTCACAAATAAACAAAATCCTTCTTTGAATGAAAAGGTAGAAAAATTGGGAATAATACGAAAGACATTTGATGCGAAAGGAGATTGATCATGCGCCATAGTGAAAAAGGGGAATTTATTCATTCACAATCCCCACTTATGCACGTCGATTTTCATTCATTTATTCAAAAAGAAAATGAGCTCACATCGTTTGAACTCGCTTCTGAATTCGGCCTTACCCTCCGTGACGTACAAAAAATAAAAAAACATTTAGCACGAGGATAAGAAAAAACCGGGCTCGTCCACATGCGAGCACGGTTTTTATTTGCTTTCAACAATAAGCGTCACCGGGCCAACGTTTGTCAGTTGTACATCCATCATCGCTCCGAATATGCCCGTTTCCACCCGAATTCCTTTTTGGCGTAATTGTTCATTCAATGCTTCATATATTTGTTTCGCATGCTCCGGTTTTGCAGCATCCATAAAGTTCGGTCTTCTTCCTTTGCGACAGTCTCCGTACAGCGTAAATTGCGAAATTGATAAAATCGCTCCACCAACATCTAAAAGGGATACGTTCATTTTTCCGTGTTCATCTTCAAATATGCGCAAATGAGCAATTTTATCGGCAACAAATGCTGCATCTTCCTCCGTATCATCATGCGTAATGCCAACTAGCAAAACAAGCCCAAAATCAATTTCTCCGACTACTTCGCCAGCTACTGTGACTTTTGCATCTTTTGCGCGTTGAACGACAACTCTCATGGCGACAACCCTTTCTAATTCATGATCCGTCTAACTGAATAAATATCTGGAATTTGTTTAATGCGCTCCACCACTTTTTGAAGATGACTTACGTTATGAATAAAAATCGTCATATGAATCGTTGCCATTTTATTACGATGATCCGTTCTTCCAGATACAGCAGAAATGTTCGTTTTCGTCTCATTGACAGCTTGCAACACTTCGTTCAGCAAGCCACGTCGATCATATCCAGTAATTTCGATGTCGACTGTATATTCCCGTTGACAGTTTGCCCCGCTCTCCCATTGCACAGGAATAAGTCGCTCTTTTGCTTCTTCAACAAGCACGTTCGGGCAATCGGCACGATGAACAGAAACGCCACGTCCTTTTGTAATAAAACCGATAATTTCATCACCAGGCACCGGATTACAACAACGTGACAAACGAATAAGTAAATTATCTACTCCTTCCACGCATACACCAAAATCGCGTTTTTTCATTGGTGTGATGGTTTTCGCCTCTTGGAGCATGTCCGACAAGCGTTTCGCTTGTTCTTCTAAATCGCGTTGTTTTCGCCACTTTTCAGTTAAACGATGCGCGACTTGAGCAGCGGTAATGCCGTTATATCCAACAGCAGCATACATATCTTCTTCGTTAGCAAAATTAAATTTTTCCGCTACCCGTTTCATATTTTCAACAGTGAGCACTTCTTTGACATCAAAACCCATGTTGCGAATTTCTTTTTCGACAAGCTCTTTTCCTTTTTCAACGTTTTCTTCACGGCGTTGCTTTTTGAAAAATTGGCGAATTTTATTTTTCGCATGTGATGTTTGGGCGATTTTTAACCAATCTTGACTTGGGCCATATGAATGATTGGACGTCAAAATCTCAACGATGTCTCCCGTTTGAAGCGGATGATCGAGCGGAACCATTTTTCCGTTCACTTTTGCTCCAATTGTTTTATTTCCGATTTCTGAGTGAATGCGATACGCAAAATCAATCGGCACCGAACCGGCTGGAAGCTCAATGACATCACCTTTTGGCGTAAAAACAAACACCATATCGGAAAATAAATCCATTTTCAACGTTTCGACAAACTCTTCTGCGTTGTTCGTTTCGTTTTGCCACTCAACAATTTCGCGAAACCATGCTAGTTTTTCTTCAAACGTATTCGGTCGAATCGTCTTTCCTTCTTTATACGCCCAATGGGCAGCAATTCCAAATTCCGCAATATGATGCATCTCAAACGTCCGAATTTGCACTTCAAGCGGTTCGCCTTTTGGTCCGACAACGGTCGTATGAAGCGATTGATACATATTTGGCTTCGGCATGGCAATATAGTCTTTGAAACGTCCCGGCATCGGCTTCCAACACGTATGAATAATGCCGAGAACAGCGTAACAATCTTTAATACTTTCAACGATAATGCGCACAGCGAGCAAATCGTAAATTTCGTTAAATTGTTTATTTTGCAACACCATTTTCCGATAAATGCTGTAAATATGTTTTGGACGTCCAGAAATTTCGGCCTGAATCCCGACTTCCTGTAACCGTGCACGCATTTCTTGGATGACTTCTTCTAAATATTGCTCACGTTCTGCCCGCTTTTTCTTCATCAAATTGACGATGCGATAATATTGTTGCGGATTTAAATAACGGAGCGCTGTATCTTCAAGCTCCCATTTAATTTTTGAAATTCCAAGCCGATGGGCAAGCGGAGCAAAAATTTCAAGCGTCTCATTCGCAATCCGGCGTTGTTTTTCGATCGGCAAATGTTTTAATGTGCGCATGTTGTGCAAACGGTCCGCCAACTTAATTAAAATGACTCGTATATCTTGCGCCATCGCTAAAAACATTTTGCGATGATTTTCTGCTTGTTGTTCTTCATGCGATTTATATTTAATTTTTCCGAGCTTCGTTACACCATCAACGAGCATCGCTACTTCTTTTCCAAATTCTCTTTCTAAATCTTCTTTCGTCACATGTGTATCTTCAACGACATCATGTAAAAATCCAGCCGCAATTGTCGCAGGGTCCATTTCTAAATCGACTAAAATCCCTGCCACTTGAATCGGATGAATGATGTATGGTTCCCCAGACTTCCGATATTGCTCGCGATGCGCTTCTTTTGCAAACTCATATGCCCGTTCAATAAACTGTACATCTTCCTTCGACAAATAACGGCTCGCCTTTTCAATTACTTGTTCTGCCGTTAATACTTGTTCATTTGCCATGCAATCACCTTTGTTTTAAACGTATTGACAATATTATCATGAAAATTTTCTCAAATGTAAAGAGCAATGATGCGAAAAAGAGGAGCGTTTTGCCCCTCCTTCCTTAAAATTGCATTAGCGTTAAAATATCGTATCCTTTCAACTTTTCGCGACCTTCTAAATATGTTAATTCAATCAAAAATGCAATCCCAGCGACAATGCCGCCGAGCTGTTCAACGAGCTTAATCGTCGCCTCAATTGTTCCGCCAGTTGCTAACAAATCGTCTGTAATAAGGACGCGCTGACCTGGCTTAATCGCATCTTTATGCATCGTTAATACATCCTTGCCGTATTCTAAACCGTATTCGACACGAATGACTTCGCGAGGTAATTTTCCTTCTTTACGGACAGGAACAAATCCAACACCGAGCGCATAAGCAACTGGACAACCGATAATAAAACCACGCGCTTCTGGTCCAACAACGACATCAATTTTCTTTTCACGTGCGTAATTGACGATTTGATCTGTTGCGTACTTGTACACTTCCCCTTTATCCATAATTGTTGTAATATCTTTAAATTGAATGCCTGGTTTTGGGAAATCAGGAACAATCGTGACGTATTGTTTTAAATCCATTGACATTTTCCTCCTCATACAATGAATCAAACCAACGTTTCAGTTGGGAATAAGATGAGTATAAAAACATATGCTCGAGCTCTGCCTGCGCTTGTTTCAATCGGTAAGAAGGCGATTCCGTTAAATCCCGTTTTTGGACATCGCGAGCTAAAGAAACGATTCCGTTTTCAACAGTTATAAAGCCAAGCTCTTTAAACACTTGAATCATAAATAAAATCGTTTCTTTTGTCCATCCGCGCGAGCGAGCTAAGTCATCAGCGTAACGTCGCACATCAAACGGGCTACGCTTATGCAAAAAGGAATATAACCACTTAAAATGTTCACGCGTTGGCAATACGCTAAAGAAGTGATTCTCCCTTTGATAGAATAACGCATAAATGCGTTCAGGTAAACTACAACTTAATAAAACTTTAACGATTTGCTGTGACGGAGGCAAATCAAGAAAAACAATATACTTTCCACCTACATCAATTACCGCTTCTTGTTCGTGCGACACATATACAATTTCATCTGCATATGCCGACAATTGCAATGCGTCTACTGTGTCGCGATGAAAAGCGATCAATAACCGCTTTTCTTTCGGTAGCGATGCCATGAACTTACTTGGATGACGAATGTGACGCATATCAAACAATTGCCACTCATTCACTGCTATATCTTGAATCATTAACTGCGGCTTTCGAAAGTTGTTCCATTCGTTAATAGCAAGTTCCCCTACGATCGAAAGACGAACGTTCGGTGCAATTTCGTCACCGATGTTGCCAAAACCGAATCCGATCGCTTCTAACGTTTTTCCGTCTTCCGTTAACAACAGTTTTAAGTGGTTTTGATCCGTTCCAATTTTTCGCAACGTATCGAGTTGCACATGTTGGAAAAGGACACGCGGCTTCGGATTCCCCATTCCAAACGGTGCAAGCCGATTCATTTGTTCGATAAGTTCAAGCGAAACGTCTGGGATGGAGCAACATAAATCGATGTGAGTGATAGGAATGAAATGTTCGTCCGTTAATTGTTGCTCCGCTGCTTCGTTTAGGCGACGACGTAATTCATCTACATCATGAAAAGAAAGCGTCATTCCGGCCGCCATCGGATGCCCGCCAAAATGCGGCAAAATATCGCGACAGTTTGACAAGTTCGCAAATAAGTCGAATCCCTCAATACTTCGCGCTGATCCTTTGGCTATTCCTTTTTCTTGATCAATGCTTAACACGATCGTCGGACGATAAAACTTTTCGACTAAACGAGATGCCACAATGCCAATAACACCGACATTCCATCCTTCTTTCGCCACAACTAATACACGATCATCTCTATAATGTTGCTCGACAAGTTGAATCGCTTCTTCGGTTATCTCGTTAACAAGTTGTTGACGTTCGCGGTTCATTGCATCAATTTGCTCCGCTAGCATGTCCGCTTCGTGTGCATCTGTCGTCAACAACAGCTGAACAGCTGGATCAGCGCAATCGAGACGTCCGGCGGCATTAACGCGCGGACCGATCATGAAAGCAATCGTATCTTCTGTCACCGCTGTATGTGATACGCCACATTGTTTACAAAGTGCCTGTAAACCGAGACGGTTCGTTTGACGAAATTGTTCAATGCCCAACCGAGCGAGTAAATGGTTTTCGTCTTGAAGCGGAACGAGATCGGCAATTGTCCCGATTGCAACAACGTCCAACCATTCATACGGCACGCGCCCGATAAGCGCATGAGCAAGCTTAAATGCTACGCCGACGCCAGCTAAATGTTTAAACGGATAATTCGGGCTTATTTTCGGATGGATCGTTGCGTACGCTTCCGGTAGTACCGGACCAGGTTCATGATGATCGGTAATAATTAAATCGATCCCAAGCTGTTTCGCTACGTTGGCTTCATGTAAAGCAGAAATGCCTGTATCGACTGTAATGATAAGCGAAACACCTTGTTGTTTTGCTAGTCGAAACGCTTGTTCATTTGGTCCGTATCCTTCTGTAAAACGATTCGGAATGTAAAAAGACACATTCGCTCCTTTTTCTCGTAATGCGCTGACCATGACGACTGTACTGCTTACTCCATCGGCATCATAATCACCGAAAACGAGAATATGTTCATCGTTTGTAATCGCTTTCTCTATTCGCTCAACCGCTTTTTCCATATCGTTTAATAAAAATGGTGAGTGAAATGATTGCTTTCGCTCAAAAAAAGAACGAGCGGCTTCAACGGTATGGTAGCCGCGGCTAACAAGCAATGAGGCAACGAGCGGAGTGATATGTAGCGCTTGCGCAATCATTTGCACTTGTTGCTCGTTTACTTGTTGAATATTCCAACGGGTTTTCGATGCTAACATGTCATTCACCCCTCAACCTTTTTATTATACAAAACAATAGGCTGAGGGGCAATTCATTGTTCATCGTACCGATTAATATGCACCATCACATTATGCACTTGCGGAAACGTCAGTAGCTTTTCTTTCACCCTTTTCCCGATCTCATGCGCTTCTAAAACTGTTAAATGTGGTGACACAGCAATTTTTAAATCGACAACAACATAATGCCCATGTTGACGAGCATAAAGTGAATCAATGCGTTTCACTTCAGAAAATGACAAAACCGCTTCGCGCAAGTTCACCGTCTCTTCTTCGTGCCACACATGATCAAGCGCATGATGAATCGACTCTGCTCCTAACTGCCACGCCACTTTTAAAACGAGGAGCGAAACGAATAGCCCTGCAACGGGATCTGCATAAACGAGCCATGGTGCATGTAATGTTTCACCTAACATCGCGGCAACAATGCCAATGCATGCAGCAATCGAAGAAAAAACATCCGAACGATGCTCGTACGCATTAACGATAATCGCATCGCTTTTAATTTTTTTCCCTAACGCATATTTATAGCGAAACATCGCTTCTTTTACGATGATGGATAAGATGACCGCATATACAGCTATCATTTTCGGCGGTTCAATCGGGTGAAAAAATGAAGAAAAAGAAGATGTTCCAATTTCTATTCCGACGAGAAAAAGCAAAACCGCGACAATAATGGCAGCAATCGATTCCGCCTTCCCGTGTCCATACGGATGATCGTCATCAGGCGGTTGTTTTGCCGCCCGTAACCCAATCCATACCGCAAGTGAGCCTGCTACGTCAGAAGCGGAATGTACCGCATCAGCCATAAGCGCCTTACTGTTTGCGATCATCCCAATCCATCCTTTGATAACTGCTAAAACAACGTTGCCAACAACACCAACCATCGCGGCAAATTGAGCTTGGCGAAAGCGCGCTTGTTCATTCACCCCATTCGCTTCCTTTCCCTTTTGTTTTTTTTAGTGTATCCTATTCACGCCACGAAAAAACGTCGCGGCATGCGCCACGACGTTATACTTCTGGTTCTGCTTCTAGTTGGTCGCGTTTTTGCTTTCCTTTTTTCAATTGCTTTGCTTTCCAAACGAGCCACAGCTGTGCAGCAATGAAAAGCGAAGAATATGTGCCGGAAATTAAACCAGCAAGCAATGCGAATGAGAAATTGCGAATCGCTTCACTACCGAACAATAAAAGTGCGACAACAGTAAACACAACGGTTAAAACCGTATTTACAGAGCGTCCAAATGTTTGTTGTAACGCTTTGTTGACGACATCTTTTAAATCGTCAACCGTTTTTACTTTCCGCTTTTTCATCAAATAGCGAATGCGGTCAAATGTGACAATTGTGTCGTTAACGGAATAACCTACGATCGTTAACACAGCAGCGATAAATGTTAAATCAACTTCTAAACGTGTTAAGCTGAAGAACGCGATGATAAAAAACGCATCATGCAATAGCGCAACAATAGCTGCAATCGCCATATACATTTCAAAGCGAACCGTTATGTAAATGATGATACCGATAGATGCAATGAGTACGGAAATAAACGCATTGCGCGCCAATTCTTTTCCGACTGTCGGCGATACGGTACTTACGTTCGGTTCTACCCCGTATTTTTCTTTAAAATGCGATTTTAACTTTGAAATTTCTTTTTGATCAAGTACCCCGAGAAAACGCACAATCGCCATTTCGTTGTTATTGCCAGACAGGACAATATCTTTCGGTTCGAGTTGCAATTGTTTTAACTCTTGCTTCACTTCTTCGGTCGTTAATGATTTTTCGCTCATTAAATCAACGCGCGTACCACTAGAGAAATCGATTCCTAAATTTAATTTAGCCGTTAGCAATAATACAAGCCCGATAGCAAACATGGCCCCTGAAATGATGAAAAATAGTTTGCTTCGTTTCACAAAATCAAGACGTGCAAACTTCGTCGGCACATCTGTATCATCTGTCACTTTCGCAATATCTAACACGTCTTTTGGATTAACGCCAAAATAATGTGGTTTTTTATCGAATAAGCGACTTTTCACAAGCAAACCGAGCAAGAGACGCGTACCATATACCGCTGTAATAAAGCTCGCTAAAATGCTAATAATGAGCATTGTCGCAAATCCTTTAACAGAGCTCGTCCCGTACGCAAACAAAACAACACCGGCAATGATCGTTGTAATGTTTGCATCTAAAATCGTGCCGAAAGAACCGCGATTACCGATGCGATATGCTGACATGAGCGATTTTCCGAGCTTTAATTCATCTTTGATGCGCTCGTATGTAATAATGTTTGCATCGACTGCCATCCCAACACCTAAAATAAGTGCCGCAATGCCCGGTAACGTCAATACACCATTCATCCAATCGAAAACAAGTAAGATCAGATAAATATATACACTTAATGTAACAACAGCGACAATTCCTGGAAGACGATAAAAAATGAGCATAAACAAAAAGACAAGGGCAATGCCGATAATGCCAGCAAAAATTGTTTTTTGTAACGCCTGTTCACCGAACTGGGCACCGACCGATGTTGAATAAATTTCTTTTAACTCAACAGGGAGCGCTCCTGCGTTTAATAAATCAGCTAATTGTTTTGCTTCTTCAACAGTGAAATTTCCAACGATTGAAACGTCTGTCTGGTTGAACACTTCGTTCACTTGTGCTGCCGAAATAAACTTCGGATGCTCTTTTCCTACTTCTTTTGCGTATGAGTCAACACCTTCTTTGAAATCGAGCCAAATGACAAGCACGTTGTTCGGTGCCATACTTAATACTTTTTGTGTCACTTCTTTAAACTTGTTGGCGTCTTTTAATTGAATGGCAACGCTTGGTTTCCCTTTATCGTCAAACGTTTGTTTCGCGCCCCCTTCAACGAGGTCGCTCCCATCCATTAACACGTTATCGTGTACATCGCGAAATGTTAACTTCGCCTCTGTAGATAAAATTTCACGGGCCTTATTTTGATCTTTCACTCCTGCTAATTGAACGCGAATACGATCGTTTCCTTCTACGTCAATGCGTGGTTCGCTCACCCCAAGCACGTTAATGCGTTTATTTAGGGCACTAACTGTGCTAAGCAACACGTCTTTCGTAATTTTTTCTCCTTCTTTTGTCGGCTTCACTTCATATAAAATTTCAAAGCCACCTTGCAAGTCTAAGCCGAGTTTGATGTTTTTTACAATTTTCTCCGCTGTTGTTCCCATCATGCCGCCTAGTAAAACGACAAGAAGGAAAAAAGCAATGATGCGACTACGTTTTACCATAAAAATCCTCCTCTATTCTGGTATCTACCAGAATTTTTACCAACAAAACAAATTATGAATGACAGTACACTTTCTGTCAATTTCCAAACGAACAATTAAAACAATTGTTCTAACTCCGAAAGCCCTTCTTCTGTAAACCAATGATCATGTTTTTGTTCCTTTTGAACGACATATGCCATGTAATCACTTGCACGCAATGATAAAATGTCGTTAACAAGTTCAAACAGCCGCTTTTCTTCTTTGTTTTTTTTCCATTTTTTCACCATCAAACAATTCCATACATCTTCAATCGTCGCTTGCTCATAACCGAGCAATTTTAGTTCATCTACTTTACTCTGTAGCGCTGGCATTAATTGTTTTCGATCCACATTCATCTCCCCCATTTTGTCATGCTTGGCCAACATGTGCATATATTTCATTGTATAAAAGATGACCTCATTTGAGAAGGTAGGGAGGAACATGTCCAAATTTTTGAAAGGAACGATCATTTTAATTGTTGCAGGATTGTTGACGCGCATACTCGGTTTTATTAATCGCATCGTCGTTGCTCGTCTCATTGGTGAAGAAGGCGTCGGTTTATATATGATGGCAGTTCCGACACTTGTATTAGCCATTACGATTACACAGTTCGGCCTCCCTGTCGCCATTTCAAAACTTGTCGCCGAAGCAGAAGCGGTGGGCGACAGACGAAAAGTAAAAAAAATATTAGTCGTGTCTTTATCCATTACAATTGTTTTAAGTATGATCTTTTTTCCAGCTCTACTTGCCATTGCGCCTGTTCTTTCTCAAACGTTATTTACAGATGCACGCGTTTATTATCCGCTCGTTGCCATTGCACCAGTCGTCCCAATCGTCGCTGTATCTTCCGTTTTGCGGGGATATTTTCAAGGAAGACAGCAAATGAAACCATATGCGTATTCTCAATTGCTTGAACAAGCGGTCCGCATCACGCTTATCGCTGCTTTTACAACCGCTTTTTTGCCGTATGGTATCGAATATGCCGCAGCAGGGGCGATGGTTTCTGCGGTCGTTGGGGAGTTTGTATCGCTCGTTTATTTATTCATTACGTTTAAACGAAAAAAGCCGATTCGCATTCGTTATCGCTTTTTCGCTTACGTAAAGGAAGGAAAGGATACGTTCGTTTCACTTATGCGCATTGCTGTACCTACGCTTGGGAGCCGAATGATTGGATCAATCGCCTGGTTTTTTGAACCAATTGTCGTGGCACAAAGTTTGGCGCTTGCTGGCATCACTGCAACCCATGCGACAAAACAATATGGGGAGCTGACTGGATACGCCCTGCCCCTTTTAATGCTTCCATCATTTATTACATATGCGCTCGCCACTTCACTCGTTCCGGCTATTAGTGAAGCGGCTGCTCAAAAGCAACACCGACTCATCGAGTATCGTTTGCATCAAGCTGTGCGGCTATCCCTTTTAGCTGGAGGGCTATCGATTGTTGTGTTGTACGTATTGGCGGAAGAAATAATGCAATTGATGTATGGTGCGAATGGAGCTGCAATTTTTGTTAAAGTGATGGCTCCGTTTTTCATCTTTTATTACTTGCAAGGCCCACTGCAAGCTGTGTTGCAGGCACTCGACTTAGCGAAAGAGGCGATGACAAATAGTTTGATCGGTGCCATCGTGAAAACAGCACTTATTTTTTGGCTCGCCTCTCAACCATCGCTCGGCATTATGGGGGCTGCGCTCGCCATCACCGTTGGCATCATGGTTGTTACATTATTACATGCAGCAACGATCGTGAAAGCTATATCACTCTCTTTATACGTTAAACAATACATCGCCCATTTTCTCGTCATCGTTTCTGTTGGAACAGTTGGACATTGGCTCGTTCCGCTTTTGCCATTTTCATTGCTTACAAAAACAATTGTCGCAATCACAGTTATGGCGTTCGTATATCTCGCTCTTGCTCAATCGTTTCGGCTCATTGAAAAAGATGAGTTCCGCCAATTATTTCGTTAATCACTCATCTTTTTCATCAATATAAAACGTTCCATCTTCATATGTACAATATGAAATGTGATCGATCTGCTCATATCCACGTTTTTTTAGTTGTTCGATTAACCATGCAGCTGTTCGATTGATGAGCGCTAAATGTTCTTCTTGAATGACGCCGTCTTTAATAAGCGGCAACGCTAAAGACGGTGTTTCCTTTTTTCCTCTTTCTTTTTCAAATACAGACAGTTTACCAGACGGCTCTAAAATGGCGAACTCGACATCAGCAACGTTTTTAATATTTTTTTCCCGCAACTGAATAAGTAAATCATCAAAATTGTATCTTTGCTTTCGCATCGCTTTTTCATCGATTTTTCCGTTGTTAATAATGACCGTCGGTGATCCATCGACGAGGCGGCGAAACATTTCACTTTTTAAAGAAAAATACGCAAAAGCAATTTGAGCGGTTGTCAATACAATCATCGGTACGACCGTGTGAAAAATCGGATCTTTCGGCTGCTCGATTGCAATGACGGCCATTTCCCCAATCATGATAAACACAACTAAGTCTAAAATGCTTAACTCCCCGATCTCTCTCTTTCCCATCATACGAAAAATAAATAAAATGACACCGTACAATAGTAACGTTCGAAAAATAATCGTGACGTACTCCACATTCATTCCTCCTCGTTTGTTGCTACGTTTTTATTCTAAACAAATAGACAACCGAATATGTTTGTACTAAATGCAGGAAGGAGGGTTACGAATGATTCGTGCTATTTTTTATGGGGTTATAACAATTTTTATAAGTGCTATCATATGCAGCTTTATATTCGCTCTTTTGTTGAAGTTGACAAGTTATGACGAAACATCATTGCAATGGGTGATGCACGGCCTCGCATTTTTATCATTGTTTTTTGGTGGGTTTATTGCAGGTGGAAAAGGGAAAACGCGCGGCTGGATGCTTGGCGGGGCAACGGGTGTCATTTTTACAACCATCATTTTTTTATTTCAATTTCTCGGCATGGATCAAACGTTTTCAATTGAACAATGGGGATACCATGCTGGATTTCTCATCACAGCCATCATTGGCGGAATGATCGGCGTCAACGTAGCGACATCTCGCTCACGAAGCGCATAAAAATAAGACAGGCAACAAACCTGTCTTATTTTTCATTGACGACTTCACGAATAGCCGCACGATCGTATGTAAGGCGCGAACCGTCGCCCGCGCGAATAACGACCGTATTTTCATCAAGTGAATCGATGATGCCATGCAATCCGCCAATCGTAATGACTTTGTCTCCTTTTTGCAAATTTGCCTGCATTTGTTGAACAGCCTTTTGGCGTTTTTGTTGCGGGCGGATAAGCAAAAAGTAAAAAATCGCAAAGAATAAAATAAGCGGTAATAAGCTTGCTAACGTCTCCATATTTTCACCCCTTTCTAAAAGTTTTTCGCGTTCGGCTTATTGAAACCGTATTGTTCAAAAAACTGTTCTCGGAAATCGCCAAGGCGATCTTCGCGAATCGCTTGTCGCACTTGCTCCATTAATTTTATCAAAAAGTACACATTATGGTAAGAGGTTAGGCGAATACCGAATGTCTCATCGCATTTAATTAAATGACGAATATACGCCCTTGTATAATTACGGCAAGTATAACAATCGCAATTCGGGTCAAGCGGTGTAAAATCGCGCGCATATTTGGCGTTTTTAATGACGACGCGACCTTCGCTTGTCATCACTGTCCCATTGCGACCAATGCGCGTCGGTAGTACGCAGTCAAACATATCGATACCGCGAATCGCCCCATCGATGAGAGAATCTGGCGAGCCAACTCCCATTAAATAACGCGGTTTATTCGCTGGCAATAATGGCGTTGTAAACTCTAACACCCGATTCATTACTTCTTTCGGTTCACCAACGGACAAGCCGCCGACTGCATATCCTGGGAAATCGAGCGACACTAAATCTTGCGCGCTTTGTTTGCGCAAATCTTCAAACTCCCCGCCTTGCACAATGCCGAATAGTCCTTGCTCATTCGGACGCTGATGCGCTTTTAAGCACCGCTCCGCCCAACGGCTCGTTCGCTCAACTGACCGCTTCATATACTCATACGTAGCAGGATACGGTGGACATTCGTCAAACGCCATCATAATATCAGATCCAAGCGCATTTTGAATTTCCATCGCTTTTTCTGGCGATAAAAATAGTTTATCGCCATTTAAATGGTTGCGGAAATATACTCCCTCTTCTTCAATGCGGCGAAACTCACTTAAACTAAATACTTGAAATCCACCAGAGTCCGTTAAAATACCGCGATCCCAATTCATAAAGGAATGGAGCCCGCCTGCTTCTTTGACGATATCATGCCCCGGTCGAAGCCATAAATGATATGTGTTACTTAAAATGACGCCTGCTCCCATTTCCTTCAATTCCTCAGGTGAAAGCGTCTTTACAGTCGCAAGTGTACCGACAGGCATAAACATCGGTGTTTCAAACGAGCCGTGCGGCGTATGAAGAATACCGAGGCGCGCCCCCGTTTGTTTACATGTTTTAATGAGTTCGTAACGAATTGGTGTCACATATAGTCCCCTTTCTCAACTTATATAATGAGCATTGCATCGCCAAAGCTAAAAAACCGATAACGCTCTTTTACTGCTTCTTCATAAGCGCGCAACACATGCTCTCGACCTGCTAGCGCACTAACGAGCATAATGAGCGTCGACTTTGGCAAATGGAAATTTGTAATCATGCCGTCAATTGCACGAAACGTATAACCCGGATAAATAAAAATGTCCGTCCAACCGCTTTCAGCGACAAACGTTCCATCGTGACGGGATGCAATCGTCTCCAACGTGCGTGTTGAAGTCGTCCCAACAGCGATAATACGTCCGCCTTGCGCTTTCACATCGTTCAGCAATTGCGCAGTTTGTTCTGACATTTGATAAAACTCTGCATGCATATCATGTTCTTCAATGTTTTCTACATTCACAGGACGAAACGTCCCTAATCCGACGTGCAACGTAATGAAGGCGAGATGTACCCCTTTTTTCCGTACATCTTCAAGAAGTTGCTCTGTAAAATGTAACCCTGCTGTCGGAGCCGCAGCTGATCCTGCTTCACGAGCATAAACCGTTTGATATCGTTCGCGGTCATGAAGTTGTGCTTTAATGTAAGGAGGAAGCGGCATTTCGCCAAGCGACTCAAGCACTTCAAGAAAAATACCATCATACGAAAACGAAAGAATGCGTCCACCATGTTCGAGCTCCGCGACACATTCCGCACGTAAACGACCGTCACCAAATGAGATGATCGTTCCAACTTTTACACGCTTCGCTGGCTTGACAAGCGTCTCCCATTGATCGCCATCGAGCTGTTTCAATAAAAGCACTTCGATATGCGCCCCTGTTTCTTCTTTTTCTCCATATAGTCGGGCTGGCAATACGCGCGTATCGTTTAAAACAAGGCAATCGCCTTCTTTCAAATACGATAAAATAGAACGAAATGTTGGCTCATGTGTCACTTCGCCTGTTTTTTTATCGAGCACCATAAGGCGTGATGCTTCACGATTCGGAAGCGGAGTTTGTGCAATGAGTTCTTCTGGTAAATAAAAATCAAATAAATCGATTTTCATATTCGCGTCCCTTTCTTTATTGTATTAACGAAAACGGCCGATAATATAAAAAATAAGCGATAAAACGACACTTAAAATAACAGATGTCATGATCGGGAAATAAAATGTTGCGTTTTCTTTTTTGATGACGATGTCTCCTGGTAATCGACCAAGTTTCACAAATTGCATCAAAAAACCGACGATGATAAGAACGACACCAATCAGCATGATTGTTTTTGGTAGGTTCGTCATTGCGGCACCGTTACAGAAAACTTACAAGACTTTATAAGAAACCTATAAAAGTCTATGTTTCCTTCCTTGTTCATCGCGCCCGATTTTGCCGAAGCTACTCTCGTTTCTTTG
>NZ_MQAD01000016.1:0-27432 GCF_001996285.1 Anoxybacillus kestanbolensis
CCAGCGTTCGTCCTGAGCCAGGATCAAACTCTCCATAGAAAGTTCATATCTCTAGCTTCTTTACGCTTTTCGCTTCGTTCAGTTTTCAAGGAACATCTTCGTCACTATTTGAGCGACTTTCTTATGTTATCACATCACAAATCCGATGTCAACAAGTTTCGTTTTTAACCGCCGCCACATCTCAGTAGCGACGATTAAAAATATATCATGAACATTTTTAAACGTCAACACCTTTTTTTATTTTTTTCAACTACATAGTGTCTATGAAATACTCCTTGTCCTTTCGTTGCAATTTTTTCAACAGTAATCAGGTGTTTTTCAACTAAAAATTCAAGCAAAATCTCCAAATCAACACCATATACCGACAACTCTTTTTCGTTTAACAAATCGGCCATAGACCACGATGTTTCTCTCTTCTCCAGCACGTGTATCAGATGACTTGCTCCTTGCTTTAACTTCGAATGAACAAAAAAATCACTTGCTAAAAATAACAATTGCAATCGTTTATCAAGTGGTTCCTCACTCCCGACTAACTCTGCATACAATTTATAAATTTGCGGTTCAATCTGTTTGACCTGATTCCATACAGTAACTTCGGGATAAAAACCGTGCTCGATAATAGATAGACGAGCTAAATGATGAAGAGCATGCAACACATGATTGTACGCATCAAGCCATTGATCTTTTTCAAAAAAACTTCTTCCCTCAATGTAACGACGCACTAGCTTTGCGAACTCTATCCCCATCTTTACCTTTCTTTCCTCTTCCGGAAACTGCAATAGACGTTGGCGCAATTGTCCAATATATTCGTTGCGTTCGAATAAAATTTTTCCATTTAACAACCAATTCATTACTTTACGATTTGAACCGAGCAACACCCATTCTTTTACTCGATGTTCATCTACAACGTACAATGATGCACTTTTTTCACCAAACACGTAATGTTTAATAAAAACCGCTTCTTCTCCCTCTCGAACGATAACGAATAAGATAACATCAAATAAATCCGTCTCCGGAGAATAATCCGATCCTCTTTCAACCATTAAAATACCGAGAGTGCGTGACTGACTAGCTCGCTCTTGGTAAATCGGGCGTAACACATCTTCCATAATCGAATCCTCCACTTTTCAACATTGTTTGACCGTATTCGACATTTTTAAAAAAACTCCTGCTTGGTTAATGCTTATCATTCAAAACTTATGATATAGTTATGCGTAGGAGGAGATAAATGTGGGTGTAAAATATTCAAGCAAAATTAACAAAATTCGTACGTTTGCGTTAAGTTTAATTTTTATCGGATTTTTCGTCATGTATGGAGGCATCTTTTTTCGTACATCGCCGATTGTTATGACATTATTTATGATTTTAGGACTGTTGTTTATTATCGCAAGTACAGTCGTTTATTTTTGGATTGGTATGTTGTCGACAAAGACGGTACAAGTCGTTTGCCCTTCATGTAACAAAGTAACAAAAATGCTAGGTCGAGTCGATGTATGTATGTATTGCAACGAACCACTCACCCTTGATCCAACGCTCGAAGGGAAAGAGTTTGATGAAAAATATAATCGGAAAGTAAGGGACAAAAAAAGCTGATAGCATCGATGCTACCAGCTTTTTTTAATGATGTCCCTTTTGACAATCCGGGCACGTTCCGTAAATCTCCATCCGATGATGACTCACTTTAAAACCTGTCACATGTGCCGCTAAATCTTCTACTTCATCTAAGCCCGGGTAATGGAAATCGACAATTTTCCCACATGTTTCGCAAATAACGTGATAGTGATGTGTCGTAACAAAATCGAAACGACTAGATGCGTCACCATACGTTAACTCTTTAACGAGACCGACTTCTTTAAACACGCGCAAATTATTGTACACAGTTGCGACACTCATATTTGGGAATTTTCCTTCCAAAGCTTTATAAATTTCATCCGCTGTTGGATGGGACATTGACTGAATCAAATATTCGAGTATCGCATGACGTTGCGGTGTAATACGGACGCCGGTTTCTTTCAACGTATGAAGCGCTTCTTTTAATTGATGTGCGTGCGTCACCGTCATGCCCCCCACTTTCATTTATAAAAATTATAATTATTACTTTATAATTTTTACAAATAGTGTACAAAAAAATAAAACCTTTTGTCAATTGTATTTTCCGGAAAGAAAAAAGGGCGACTCTACACAGAATCGCCACATACGTCTTTGAGGAGGTGTGTGCTCTACTATATCGTACGCAACAATTTCATTATTTGTTTGAGCTAATCGCCTGTTTTAAAGCGTTTAGCACCTCTTCAACATGCCCATTTACTTTCACTTTTCTCCATTCTTTTATAATTTGACCATCTGGGTCGATTAAAAATGTCGAACGCTCAATCCCCATATACTCTTTCCCAAAATTTTTCTTTAACTTCCACACATTATACAACTTCGCTACGTCTTGCTTTTCGTCGGCAAGAAGTAAAAACGGTAAGCGATGCTTTTCAATAAACTTTTTATGTCGTTCAATGGAATCAGGGCTGATTCCGATGACAACTGCCCCAAGTTCCGTAAATACTTCGTATTGATCACGAAACTCACAAGCCTCTGTCGTACATCCCGGCGTCATGTCTTTCGGGTAAAAATATAATACGATGTACTTCCCGCGAAATTGTGACAGCGTGACGTTTTCCCCATTACTTGCTGGCAATGTAAAATCAGGTGCTTTCATGATTCTCTCCCCTTATCTTCTTTCTGCATCTATCACCGTTCGGACAACAAAAGCGGCGGGTAGTGCGTAGCCGAGTAGCGCTTCGACCATCGCAATCCACCGACCAATTCCAATCGGTACAATATCCCCGTAGCCGACCGAAAATAGTGTAACTGCACTAAAATATAAACTCGTTTCGACATATTGAAAAAAGTTAGAAGCGTTTATATTCTCCCCATTTTCCATCATAACAACATGTCCATTTATATGCAAAATTGTATACACGAGTGCAAAACCGATCATTGTCGTTGAATAAACAAATAAAATGGCAATAAAATTTTTCACTGAAATAACAGAACGTTTCGTTTGCCAAAACGAAATAAAACTCATACATATAACAAAAACGATCATGCCAATCCACACATACGTCACAACATCCCCTCCTGTTCCTTTATATATACGAGGGGATGTTTTATTTAATTCCCTGCACCACGATAACGTTTGACGCCCGCATTCCATAGCAGCAATGATAACGTAAAACATACAATGCCCATCACCGGTGTTAAAAATGAATACATATACCATTCCGTTTTACGCAAAAAATACGCCGACGGATACACGCCGACAAACGCAAACGGTAAAATCCATGTCAAAATGTAGCGAATAATACGATTATAAATATCAACCGGATATCTCCCGTAGTTTCCTATGTTATACATCATCGGCATAATTGAACTGCGCGCATCAGACCAAAAACTGATACTTGCTAACGAAATAAAAATGCCTGCGTAAACAAACGTTCCTCCTAGCACGAACAACACAAACAAAATCGCATCATACCAATGAAACGTTATATCTAATCGAGACGCAGCATACCCCATGACAATGAAACCGGTAATACCTCCAAGGAGCGACTCGAGTTCCATTCGTTCAAGTACAATTTGAAATAAACTATGCACAGGTCGAGTTAACACTCGATCCATCTCTCCGCGCACAATATATCGTTCATTAAAATCCCAAATGTTAAAAAATGAAGCAAATAAAGCGAAAGGAATTAAAAAGAAACCGTAAATAAAAATAATTTCATCGCGCGTCCAACCGTTTAATAATTGCGTATGCCCAAATACAACAAGAATAAAAATTAAATTTACCCCTTGAAACATCAGGTCAGACAAAAACTCAACAACCAAATCCGTTCGATATTGCAACTTTGTCTTAATATATTGGCTCATATATTGGAAGAAAATAGACATATAAAACATATGTTCACCCCCCTTGAATGATAAGTTTTCGTTTGGCTGCTTTCCATAGCAAATAAATCGGAACGATCAGTACGACACACCAAACAGCTTGAAACATCATTCCTCTGATCGCAGCATCCCCTGTGAAGCTTTCCGTAAAAATCATACTTGGGATGTAACTAATCGCTTGAAAAGGCAAGTAGTGCATCACATGTTGCGCCCACTCGGGATAAAAACTAATCGGCAAAATGAGCCCCGAAAATAAATCAATGATGAAACGTTTAGCCCGAAGTAATCCTTCCCCGTTTAACGTAAAAAATGTGACCATCCCTGCTAATAAATTGAGCTGCGAGTTAATAATAAAGCTAAGCGTTGTCGATAAAGCGAAGTAACCCCACGTATGAACATTCGTTGTAAATTGAAGCGAAAAAACGAATGTAACGATAACCATGCCCGGAAGCGAGAAGAAAAGTAAGCGAAAAATTCCTTCTCCAAGCCCTTGCATCGTTTTCATGACTAAATAGTTGTACGGACGAATCAGTTCAATCGCCACTTTACCATCACGAATTTCCATCGCAATTTCACGATCAATGTTATTAAAATAAAACGCTCTTGCCATCCATGCGATCGCCACATACGTAGTCATTTGTTCTACTGTCATCCCTTGAATAGACGATTGCCCTCCATAAATGGCAGACCACAAAAAATAATACGCACCAATATTGATGCTATAAATAAAAATGCCGCTATAATAATTCGTTCGATAAGCTAACATCATTAAAAAACGCATACGAATCATTTCAATATATTTAGCCATGATGAATCCCTTCTTCATAAATGTTGCGAATAATTTCTTCCGTTGAAACTTCACGAATGTGAATATCTTTTAACTCATAGGAAGAAACAACTTTTCCGATCACATGTGCCATATCATTCGCGCGAACATGCGCAATCCAGCTGTATCGGTCTTCCCCTTGTTCCCATGTAACATGAACGAGCGATGTCAGCTCTTCTTTTGAAACAAGATCTCGAAATTGGAAGTGAATCTGTTTTCCTTCTCCCCAGTTTTGTTTTAAATGTTGCAATGACCCATCATAAATGATTTTCCCTTCATCAAGCATAATAACGCGTTCGCAAAGCGCTTCAATATCTGTCATATCATGCGTCGTTAATAAAATCGTCGTGTTGTATTTTTCGTTAATTTCTTTTAAAAACTGACGAATTTTTAACTTAACAAGCACATCTAAACCAATTGTTGGCTCATCTAAAAATAAAAGTGGCGGATTATGAATAAGGGCAGCAGCCAATTCACAGCGCATTCGTTGACCAAGCGATAACTTGCGCACCGGCTTATCAAGTAACGGACCAATATCTAACGTTTCAATGACATGATCCATATGTTCGTTATAGTCTTGGTCAGAAACGCGGTATACTTTTTTTAACAACCGGAATGACTCTTGCACCGCAATATCCCACCATAATTGCGATCGCTGACCAAACACAACGCCGATCGTCTGCACGAAACGTTCCCGCTCTTTATGTGGATTCATCCCATTCACAACAACTCGTCCAGATGTCGGCGTTAAAATTCCTGTTAACATTTTGATTGTCGTCGATTTACCTGCTCCGTTTTCTCCAATGTATCCAACCATTTCGCCCTGTTTGACAGCAAATGAAATATCGTCGACAGCACGAATGATTTTATAGTTTCTCGTGAACAAATCACGAAACGCTCCTGCTAAACCAGACCGACTAGAGTGAGATTTAAATTCTTTCCGTAGTTTTTCTACTTCAATCGCATACATGTTCCTCACCTCTTATGAAATCACTATTCACTAGTGTAACGAAAATGTTGAAACTCAACAAATGGTGTGCTCAAATAAATGTGATAAAATAAACACCATGAAAGAAATTTTACATAAAAGGAGGAGGCTTCGCGTGAATTTTACGAAGTCTGAACAATTATATCAAGAAGCGCTCGAACATATCGTTGGTGGCGTCAACAGCCCTTCTCGTTCATATAAAGCGGTTGGAGGCGGTGCTCCTGTCGTTATGGAAAGAGCACAAGGGGCATATTTTTGGGATGTAGATGGAAACAAATATATCGACTATTTAGCTGCTTATGGCCCTATTATTACTGGACATGCTCATCCGCACATTACAAAAGCAATTCAACACGCAGCTGAAAACGGTGTTTTATATGGGACACCAACACCGTATGAAATTACGTTCGCGAAAATGTTAAAAGAAGCGATCCCTTCCCTCGAAAAGGTGCGTTTCGTCAATTCGGGAACAGAAGCGGTCATGACAACAATTCGCGTCGCACGCGCATACACAGGTCGTGATAAAATCGTGAAATTTGCAGGTTGTTATCACGGCCATTCCGATCTCGTTCTTGTTGCGGCTGGTTCTGGACCATCCACATTAGGTACACCTGATTCAGCAGGGGTACCAAAAAGTATTGCACAAGAAGTGATTACTGTTCCTTTTAATGATGTCGATGCGTTTAAACAAGCGATGGATCGTTGGGGAAATGAAGTAGCAGCCGTTCTTGTCGAGCCTATCGTTGGTAACTTCGGTATCGTTGAACCAAAACCAGGCTTTTTACAAGCAATTAACGATATTGCTCACGCGGTCGGAGCGCTCGTCATTTACGACGAAGTCATTACAGCTTTTCGTTTTATGTATGGTGGCGCTCAAAACTTGCTCGGCATCGAACCAGACTTAACCGCACTCGGAAAAATTATTGGTGGCGGATTACCAATTGGTGCGTATGGCGGTAGAAAAGACATTATGGAACAAGTAGCTCCACTCGGTCCTGCTTACCAAGCCGGAACGATGGCGGGAAATCCCGCTTCCATTTTAGCAGGTATTGCTTGTTTAGAAGTATTACAACAAGAAGGTGTGTACGAACATCTCGATCATCTCGGCGCGATGTTAGAGGCTGGCATTTTAACACATGCGAAAACATACGATATTCCTGTGACGATTAACCGTCTAAAAGGAGCACTCACCGTATACTTTTCAACAGAAAAAGTAGAAAACTATGAACAAGCCGAACGAACAGATGGAGAAATGTTTGCTAAATTTTTCAAGCTTATGCTTCATCAAGGGATTAATCTCGCTCCTTCGAAATATGAAGCATGGTTCATTACATTAGCCCATACAGAAGAAGACATTGAATATACAGTTAAAGCGGTAGAACACGCATTTAAATCCTTAAAAAATGAATAAATATACAAAATGACGAGGTGATACATATGTTTCCACCTCGTTTTTTACGCTCAAAACCAATGAAAACGCTTACAAATTTCATGAACGTTTTGTTACATGAACTGAATATCATATCCAAAAACATGAATAAATAATTGATTTTCTGTCATGGTCGTGTTAATATAGACTATAAAATTTAGAAAATTTTATTTTTTTAAAAAGTTTTTGTAGGAGGTGGCGAAGGCGAGAAGCGAATGATAGTCGCTTGTAAGCCGCATGCTATGAAACAACGGTGGAATCCAGCTTCATTTCAACATTTTTACAAACATGAGCACGACGCGTGTGGAATTGTCGCTGCGGTTGAAAAACGACGCATCCCGACAAGAGAAAACATTACAACATGTATTAACGCCCTCGTCACAATGAATCATCGCGCAGGATTTATCAACGGAGAAGGAGATGGCGTCGGCATCCACATCGACATTCCAAAAGCGCTTTGGAAAGAAAAATTGGCTGTTGCCCAACTTAATCCTCAACTCGTTGACCGCGATGATTTTATCGTTGGCCATATATTTATTACACGAACAACGAACGTGGAAGAAAAAAAAGCACGTATGCGCCAATTGTTTGCTCAGTCCCAATTGACGCTCATTTTTGAATCTGACCGCGTTACATCTTCTTCAGCGCTCGGTCCAATTGCTTTACGCGAAGAACCAGTATTTTGGCAAGTTGCTCTTTTACCAAATCATCAACAAAAAACATTATCTCAAACATTATTTGAATTAACAATTGAGATCGAAAAAGATGAACATATTCATGTCGCTTCGTTAAGCAATCATCACGCGATTTATAAAGTCATGGGTGCTGGTGATATTTTACCAAAATATTATCATGACTTAGCGAGTCCGCTTGTCGCATCTACGATGACACTTGGCCATAATCGCTATTCAACAAATACATTATCAAACTTTTTCCGCGTTCAACCGTTCAGCGTTCTAGGTCATAACGGTGAAATTAACACGATTGCCAAACTACGTGAAGAAGCAACAATGATCGGTGTCCCATTGACAAACGGCGGAAGCGATTCGCAAGATTTAAGCCGTACGATGGAAACGCTCATTTATCGAGATGGTTATACGCTATTTGAAGCGATGGACTTTTTATTCCCACCAATCGTAAACGAAATAAAAAACTATCCAGATCATTTACAAGATTTATATACTTACATTCGCGAAGCTTGGGGACATTTTGCGCAAGGACCTGCCGGCATTATTTCTCGCCATGCCGACGAAGCCGTGTTTAGCGTCGATGCACTTGGATTGCGTCCACTTTGGAAAATTGAAACAGAGCATCGTTACGTGTTCGCATCGGAACCAGGCGTTATTCCAGCGTGCGAATATACAGGAGAACCAAAACCGCTCGCACCAGGAGAAAAAATCGGCCTAACGTGGCAAGCAGACGGATCGATTCGTGTTTACGAATATGCCGATTATCAGCAAGAAGTATACAATCGTATTCAAAAGCGTTTAAATATCGAAAATATGCGCCAACGTTTACAAACACCAACATTTAAACCATATGTGTTCGTTGCGCAACCAACAAAAGTGCATAATGGGCAATACGCTGCATTCGGTTGGGATCGCGAGCATATTCAATTGCTCGAACAGATGGCGGAAAAAGGGGCAGAACCTATTCGTTCGCTCGGTCATGACGCTCCGCTTGCAGCGATCGATCCTGAACGAAAAAACATTGCTGATTTCATAAAAGAAAGTGTGGCGGTTGTCACCAACCCTGCTATTGACCGCGACCGCGAAACAGAACATTTTTCGACGCGCGTGGTTGTCGGAAAGCGGCCAAGTATTGTTTCACATGAAGAACATCCGTACACAGTTGAACTTCTTTCACCTATTTTAATTGAAGGAAAGCTCGGAAACGAATGTGCCGAAACATTGCAACAACCATCATATGATCAACTCGTCCATGCATTTGAAGAAAAACAATTAGCATACTTTATATCAGCGACGTTCGTTGAGCACGAAACGATCCCGATGGCGCTTAATCGCTTAGGCAAAGAAGCATGTGAAGCTGTCGCAAATGGGAAAACGTTACTTATTATTGACGATGTAAAAGCGCATCAAAGTGGGCATTTATGGATTGATCCGCTCCTTGTCATATCAGCCATCGATCAAGCATTAACAAAAGCAAATTTACGAAGAGACTGTTCCCTTCTTCTTCGTTCAGGAGCAATTCGCTCGTTGCATGACTTTATCGTTGCTTACGGACTTGGCGCGAACGTCATTAGCCCATATTTAATGTTTGCGACAGTATCTGACACGTCAACTCGTCCAGCAATTCATTTATATCAAGCATTAAATAAAGGGCTTGAAAAAGTCATCTCAACGATCGGGATTCATGAATTGCGCGGGTATAGCCGTCTGTTTTCGTCCATCGGGCTACACGAAGACATTTCATCTGTATTAAATATCGTGAACTTTTTTGGCTCGGATTCACTTAGTCAAAATTTCGAAGCACTAAAACAAGATGCGATCGCCCGTGCAAAAGATTTTGAAGCAGAGCAAGCAAAGTTACGAAAAACGTTTCACGTATTCCCACGTATTTGGAAGGCAATTGGCGAAGTGGCGCAAACAGGATCATACGATTCATATCGTGAAAAATTAACAGAAATTGAAACCGAAACACCAACAGCCATTCGCCATTTAACAGACTTAAAACAAGCAGACGTCCCTGCTAAAAAAGAACACGTCGACATTTCAGTTGGTGAACATAGCTTGCCGTTTGTCATTGCTTCGATGTCATTCGGTTCACAAAATGAAATTGCCTTTCGTGCATATGCCGAAGCAGCAAATCGCCTCAACATGATTAGCTTAAACGGTGAAGGTGGCGAAATTAAAGATATGCTCGGTAAATATCCGCGCACGCGCGGGCAACAAGTCGCCTCTGGTCGATTTGGCGTTAATGCTGAGCTACTTAATTCATCCAATTTGCTCGAAATTAAAATTGGGCAAGGGGCAAAACCAGGCGAAGGTGGTCATTTACCAGGTTCAAAAGTAACAGCTAAAATTGCTGAAGCGCGAAACGCAACGATCGGCTCTGACTTAATTTCACCGTCAAACAACCATGATATTTATTCGATCGAAGACTTAGCGCAAATGATTGCTGAATTAAAAACAGCAAATGACCAAGCAAAAGTGGCTGTCAAAGTGCCTGTCGTCCCTAATATCGGCACGATTGCGGTCGGCATCGCAAAAGCTGGCGCTGACATTATTACGCTAAGCGGTTTTGACGGTGGCACGGGAGCAGCGCGCATTCATGCCATTCAACACGTTGGCTTACCTGTAGAAATTGGCGTCAAAGCGGCACATAACGCCCTTTTAGAAGCCGGATTACGCCATCAAGTGGAAATTTGGGCAGACGGCGGCATTAAAAGTGCAATGGACGTGATTAAAGTTATGCTTCTCGGCGCCAATCGCGTCGGTTTCGGAACGTTAGCGATGATTGCCATCGGATGTACGACATGCCGTGGTTGTCATTTAGATACATGCCATGTCGGAATCGCTACGCAAATTGAATCAGAAGCACAAGCGAAAGAACACGGTTTGCGTCGCTTCGTTCCAAGACAATTCGAGCAAGCCGTACAAAACTTAGTTCGTTTCTTTACCGCTTTCGGTGAAGAACTTAAAGCGCTCACCGCATCACTTGGTTATACAAACTTGCAGCAACTTGTTGGCCGCTCCGATTTACTTGAACAAACACGCGGACGAGATCGCATCAACTTAACGACATTATTAAAACCGTTAGACATCGGCCAATGGTATCAAAAAGAAGTAGCAGCAACATCAGAAGAAGGAAAACTTGCGGTGGCCGCTGGTGCTGAATATTTAGACTACCAAGTTGAAGACTTGCACCGCTCTCGTGAATTTTCAACTGTCACAGCTGAACAGCGTGTACTCGGTAGCCGTGTTGCATGCCATCGGGTACGTGGTCGATTAGACGGATCGTACAAAAAATTACCAAATATTTCTCTGCGCTATAAAGACGGGTCTGTGCCGGGCAATGGGCTCGGTGCGTATAACGTCGCGGGTATTCATATTCACGTCGATGGCGGAGCACAAGATGGCGTCGGAAAAACATCGTTTGGTGGTGGTATTTTCATCTTTAAATCAAAAGGAAAAGACGGGAAGTTTTACAACGGATCAGTCGGAAAAGGATTTGGCTACGGCGCCCAAAAAGGACTATTAGTCGTGCAAGGAAATGCCGATGCGCGTGCAGGCATTCGCCTATCAGGGGCGGATATGATTATCGGCGGTCAAGTGACAAAACCAATTCCTGAAGTAGAACATGGCAATATCGGTGTCAACGCAAACATTAAAGGATTTGCCTTTGAATATATGACAAACGGTCGCGGGCTCGTGCTCGGAGACCCTGGCCCATGGATTTGTGCAGGAATGACAGGCGGTGTCATCTATTTGCGCCATCAACCAGAAATGGGATTAACGAAAACAGCTCTTGAACGCCGCATCGCCAAAGGTGCCAACGTCACGATTCAACCACTAAACGAAAAAGGAAAAGCAGACGTTAAAGAACTACTTGGCACATATATTGATTTACTTATCGAACATGAACAGCACGACGAAGTAGCAACGATTCAACCGCTGTTGCAACAGCCGGAACAACACTTTTTCCAAGTCATTCCGAAAAAAGAACAAGCTGATCCATCGGTGTCAACAGAATAAACATAAAAAGAACTGTCTCGAAAATGAGGCAGTTCTTTTAATTTTTTTCCTTTTTTCTTGATATACTGATGAAAAGCATGTATATTTGTTTGTTGTTCTTACAAGATGATAAAAAGAAAGGAATTTGAGTGACAATGAGACTTGGAGCCCGCGTCCTTAAAACCGGGATTGCGATTACGTTTGCTTTAGTTTTAGCGAAATTACTTCAGCTACCTTCACCTGTATTTGCTGGCATTTCGGCTGTCTTTGCGATGCAACCGACAATTTATCGTTCATATTTGTCTCTAATTGAACAAGTGCAGGCTAACGTTATTGGTGCCATTTTCGCGATCGTTTTTACACTAATTTTCGGACACGATCCATTTATTATCGGATTAACTGCCATTTTAGTTATTGCGTTGTTTCTTCGTCTTCGTTTGGAATCTTCTATTTCTGTCGCACTTGTGACGGTTATTGCCATCATGGAATATACAGAACAACACTTTATTGAATTTGCACTTATTCGCTTTTCAACGATTATGCTAGGCGTACTTGCAGCATTTGTCGTAAATTTAGTCTTCCTTCCACCGAAGTACGAGAAAAAGCTATATACAAAAATTGTTGAATATACGGAACATATTTTGAAATGGATTCGTATGAATGTTCGACATGCATCTGAGCATCATTTACTAAGAGAAGATATCGAAAAATTAAAAGAAAATATGATGAAACTAGATCAACTGTATTTACTTTACAAAGAAGAACGGACGTATTTTCGTAAACATAAATATAGTAAATCACGCAAACTCGTATTGTATCGCCAAATGATTGTAGCGACAAACCGCGCGTTAGAAACGTTAAAATTGTTACATCGTTTGGAAAACGAGCTAGCCCATACATCTGTTGAACTTCAAAACGCCATTAAAAACGAACTCGACTGTTTACTAAATTACCATGATCAAATATTGCTGAAGTTCATTGGAAAAGCAAAATCCGATCCACAATCACAATTTGCGACAGAAGCGTGCTTTGGAAAAAAAGGATTAATCCACTCGTTTTTAAGCCATTACGCTGAACAAAGTGTTCACCAAGAAAATTATCAACTATTTCCACTGATCGGGGCGATTATTGAATATAGTCATCAACTTGAACATTTAGATACACTCATCGAAAGTTTTCATCATTATCATAAAGAAGAACATGTCGTCCCTACTCCAGAACAAGAATAAAAGATGTCCCGGCTGTGTCTCGGGACATCTTTTTAGCTCTTCATGCGCGGATCCAATGCATCGCGCAATCCATCTCCCATTAAGTTAAATCCTAACACCGTTAGCATGATTGCCAGCCCTGGAAAAATCATCGTCCAAGGCGCCTGTGTTAAATACGCTTTTGAATCGGCTAGCATTTTCCCCCATTCCGGGTTCGGCGGCTGAGCTCCTAATCCGAGAAACCCAAGCGCTGCTGCTTCAATGATTGCCGTCGCAATCGCAAGCGTGCCTTGTACAATAATTGGCGCCATACTGTTTGGTAAAATGTGATGAAATAAAATGCGTGCATCACTCATCCCGATTGCTTTTGCTGCTGTAATATACTCCTCCTGCTTAATGCTTAATACACGCGAACGAATGAGACGACCGAAGTTTGGAATGTTAATGATTGCAATCGCAATAAGTGCATTTTTCAACGACGGTCCTAAAACGGCAACGATGCCGATTGCTAACAAAATACTTGGAAACGCCAGCATAATGTCAAATATGCGCGAAATGACGGCGTCGATCCAACGCCCATAATACCCTGCGATAATTCCAAGTAAAGAACCGATGACTACCGAACCTAATACAGAAAAAAATCCGACCCATAGCGAAATGCGTGCTCCATAAACGACGCGAGAAAAAATATCTCGCCCGAAATCGTCTGTCCCAAATATATGGTCTTTCGATGGGGCTTGTAAACGCATCGAAAGTTGTTGATCGTTCATCTCGTACGGAGCAATTAATGGGGCAAAAACAGCAAGCAAAATGAAAAATAGTACAATGCCGCTTCCGACGAGAGCCATTTTATTTTTCCGAAAGCGAATCCATCCTTCTTTCCATAACGATGTCGCTTGTTCTTCTTGTTGTACAATATTTGCTTCGTTTCGTGCAAGCTCAGCCAATTCGCTTCCCTCCTTTAGTTATATTTAATGCGCGGATCGATCGCTGCATATAACAAATCCACAATTAAATTAATGAAAATAAAAATCATCGACACAATCAAAATACCAGATTGAATGACAGGGTAATCACGATAGCCGATCGCTTCATAAATATAGCGACCAATTCCCGGCCAGCTAAAAATCGTTTCGGTTAAAATCGCACCGCCAAGCAACAACCCCATTTGCAAGCCAATCACCGTCAACACAGGGATGATCGCATTTTTTAACGAATGCTTGTACACTACCCAAAACATACTTAATCCTTTCGCACGTGCTGTGCGAATATAATCGGACTTCATCACCTCAAGCATGCTTGAGCGAGTCATGCGAGCAATAATCGCCATTGGGATCGTTGCTAAAGCGACGCTCGGAAGCACTAAATGTTGCAACGTTTGAACAAACTGATCTGTATGTCCTTGCATTAACGTATCAATGACATATAAGTGGGTAATCGGTTCAATCGGATTACGAACATCTTCACGTCCAGATGTTGGAAACCAATCTAAGTTAATTGCAAAAATCCATTGTTCCATCAACCCAAGCCAAAAAATCGGCATCGAAACGCCAACTAACGCTAACACCATCGCTACATAATCAAACCAAGAATTTTGAAACCACGCGCTAATAATCCCTGCGTTGACACCGATCACAACCGCAATGAACATCGCCGCAAGCGATAATTCTAATGTCGCCGCTAAATATGGCCAAATTTCTTGCGAAACCGCAACCCCCGTACGCAGCGATTCCCCTAAATCCCCTTTTAATAATCCACCGAGATATTTAATATATTGAACATACCAAGGCTGATCTAATCCGAGTTTATGCGTTAATGCTTCAACAGCTTCTTTTGTCGCCTTTTGTCCTAAAATGACTTGAGCTGGGTTCCCTGGAATGGCACGAATCATAAAAAATACAACGAGCGACATACCAAGCAACACAGGAATGACCGTTAACAAGCGTTTGACCGTATATGAAAACATACGTCTCACTCCTTTCTCACATGATGGAAAGGGAGAGGATTCCCTCCCCTCCCTCAACACAACGATTATTTAAACTGTACTTTTGTAAATTTATCCGTTCCTGTCGGATGCGGATTAAATCCTTCAATGTTTGCTTTACCTGCTAATAACGGTGTTGAGTGTACGAGCGGAATCCATGGTGCGTCTTCTTTAATAATTTCTTGCGCTTTTTTGTACAATTCATTTCGTTTGTTTTCATCGCTAACTGTTTGCGCTTCGATTAAAATGTTGTGCAACTCATCGTTTGCATAGTACGTGTAGTTGTTGCTTCCAATGCTATCTTTATCAAGTAGCGCATACAAGAAGTTGTCAGCGTCACCGTTATCACCTGTCCAACCGAGCAAGAACGCATCTGCTTCTCCTTTTGCTACTTTATCTAAGTATGTTGCCCATTCATACGTGACGATTTTTGCTTTTACCCCAATTTTCGCAAAGCTTGCTTGCAACGCTTCAGCTACTTTTTGTCCATCTGGCATGTACGGACGTGGAACAGGCATCGCCCATAATTCCATTTCAAATCCGTTTGGATAACCAGCTTCTGCAAGCAATTGTTTTGCTTTTTCTAAATCATACGGATAATCTTGAATCGCATCATTATAGCCAGGAATGCTTGGCGGCAGTGGGTTTTTCGCAGGTTGTGCTTGACCTGCATAAAACGCATCAATGATCGCCTGTTTATCGACCGCATGATTCAATGCTTGACGAACGAGTTTATTGCCTAACGGACCACGTGTCACCGTTAATCCGACATAACCAACGTTCATCGAAGGACGTTTAAACACTTGGAAATCTTTATTTCCTTCTACTTGCGCTAAATCAGAAGGATTCAAATCTTCCATAATATCAATCTCGCCTTTTAATAACGCATTCAAACGAGCAGAGTTATCTGGAATAGACACGAAAATTAATTTATCAAGTTTTGGATGTCCTTCTAACCAATATTCTTTATTTTTCTCAAGCACGATGCGCTCATTGCGTTTCCACTCTTTAAAGACGAATGGTCCTGTTCCAACAGGATTTTCACCAAATTTATCGCCATATTTTTTTACGGCTTCAGGACTAGCGATCGCAAACGGTACCATCGCAAGGTTTTTTAAGAATGGCGCTTGCGGACGTTTTAAAACAAACTGCACAGTATGTTCATCTAACGCTTTTACTTCTTTAATGACATGTCCTTCATCGTTTTTGTATCCACCAAACATAGAGCCGTAGTATGGGAACGTATCCGCATTTCCGTTTGCCCAACGTTCAAAGTTAAATACAACCGCTTCTGCGTTAAAATCTGTTCCGTCGTGGAACTTCACGCCTTTACGAAGCGTAAACGTATACGTAAGTCCATCTGGGGAAACTTCCCATTTTTCCGCTAATGCCGATTGAATCGACGTGTCGCCATCATTGTAATCGAGTAATGTGTCAAAAATGTTTTTCGTGACTTTAAACGATTCACCGTCTGTCACTGTCGCTGGGTCTAATCCAACGGAGTCGCCACCACGCCCATAAACGAGCGTTGTCGGCTTGTTCGTTTCTTCTGTCTTCTCTCCACCTGTTTGTTCCGACTTGCCGCAACCTGCAAGCGCAGTCGCTGCTACAAGAAGAAACGTAAGCATAGTGAGTAACCATTTCTTCTTCATTTCTTTTCCCCCTTAGTAAATAATATATATTTCATCGCTTAGCCATCTTTATGTATAAAGATGGCAAGCGACGTAATGCCCTTGTTCAACTTCTTTCCATGCTGGTTTTGTCGTTTTACAAATATCCATACATGCTTGACATCGTGTATGAAAAGCGCATCCTGCTGGCGGATTCGATGGACTTGGCAAATCTCCGCTAAGCAGTTGCTTTTCTTTTTTATATTCCGGATCTGGAATTGGAACAGCTTCAAGCAATGCTTGGGTGTACGGATGTTTCGGATTGCGATATACATCCTCGCTGTTAGCCAGTTCGACCATTCTCCCTAAATACATGACGCCAACGCGATCGCTAATATGGCGAACAACGCCAAGGTCATGTGCGATAAAAATGTATGTTAAACCGAACTCTTTTTGTAAATCTTCTAGCAAATTCAGCACTTGAGCTTGAATGGACACATCGAGTGCTGACACGGGCTCATCCGCAATAATGAGCTTCGGCTTCGTCATCAACGCGCGAGCGATGCCAATGCGTTGTCGTTGTCCTCCACTAAATTGGTGCGGATAACGTTTTGCATGATAGCTACTTAATCCGACGACTTCTAACATCTCGCGCACTTTTTTCCGTCGTTCTTCTTTTGAACCGATCCCATGAACAATGAGCGGTTCTTCTAAAATTTTTTCGACTGTATGGCGCGGATTAAGCGATGCAAACGGATCTTGAAAAATCATTTGCATATCGCGCCGCAACTTTCTTAATTGTTGTGGGGATAGTTTTGTCACTTCTTCATTTTCAAATACAATAGATCCTTCTGTTGGCTCAATGAGCCGCAAAAGCATTCGTCCTGTCGTTGATTTCCCACAGCCACTCTCTCCAACGATCCCTAACGTCTCCCCTTTATAAACAGAAAACGATAAATCGTCCACTGCTTTGACTTGACCGATTTGTTTATTAAACAACCCTGCCGTAATCGGAAAATATTTTTTCAGCCCTTTAACTTGTAGTAACGGTTCGTTCATGGGTAGCATGTTCCTCCTTTGCATACAAAAAGCAACGTGCCCGATGTCCTTGTTCTACTTCGTATAAATCAGGATTTTCGGAAAAACATCGCTCAAATGCTTGTTCACATCTTGCCGCAAAGCGACAGCCATATTTAATAGATCCTGGCTTAGGCACACTTCCTGGAATGGAATATAACCGCTCTTTTCGTTCACGAATATCCGGAACAGAACGAATGAGTCCAATTGTATATGGATGTTTTGGATGACGGAAAATCGTTTGAACGTCCCCTTCTTCAATAATTTTTCCTGCATACATCACAACAACGCGATGGCACATTTCTGCGACGACGCCTAAATCGTGCGTAATCATCATAATCGCTGTGCCGAATTGTTCGTTTAACTGCTTCATCAAATGTAAAATTTGTGCTTGAATCGTCACATCTAAAGCGGTCGTTGGCTCGTCGGCAATTAATAAAGACGGGTTGCATACCATCGCCATCGCAATCATGACGCGCTGTCGCATACCTCCAGATAACTGATGCGGATATTCATCAATCATCTCTTCGGCACGAGGTAAACCAACAAGTTTTAACATATCAATCGCTCGTTTCCGCGCTTCCGCCTTGCTTATGTTTTGATGAATGCGAATCGCTTCAATCATTTGGTTCCCAATTGTAAAAAGTGGATTCAATGACGTCATCGGCTCTTGGAAAATCATTGCGATTTCATTTCCTCGTATTTCTTTCATTCGTTTTTCCGACGCTAATGCAATATTTTCATCTTTAAACCATATTTCTCCATCTGCAATTTTGCCAATTCCTTTCGGCAACAATCCCATAATCGAAAGCGATGTGACGCTTTTTCCGCAACCTGATTCACCGACAACGCCTAAAATTTCGCCTTTATTTATGTAAAAGTCTACACCATCAACCGCAGGAACTTCCCCTTCGTCTGTGAAAAAGCATGTTTTTAAGCTTTTGACTCGTAAAATCGCTTCATCTCCCACGGAAGCCACTCCTTTTATATACAGAAAATTTATATTTTTAAAATAATTTTTTATGTTACGTTTCAAATTATTACATGAATATTAAAAAAATACAATAAAAAAATTCAAAAAATTTAATCATTCTTTGCAAAAAATAAAAAACAACGGTGACAAGTAGCTAACCGTTGTTTTTGATCCATGTATGTATTACTTTTACTTTCCATACATAATAAACTTTTTATACCAATGTTCTACCACTTCAGGAGCAAACGGTCCCTTTTTTTCTTTAATCCATTGAATTAATTTTTGAATGTTATTTTTTAAAATCTTATCAATAATTTCAGGATAGTTCATTTCGTCGCGATGTCGTTCATATTCATCACGATCTAATATATCGTACTGACCGTTTGGAAATACTTTAATATCCAAGTCATAATCAATATATTTCAACGCCTCTCCATCCCAAACGTAAGGCGAACTAATGTTGCAATAGTAATACACACCGTCTGCCCGAATCATCGCAATAATGTTAAACCAATGTTCTGCATAAAAAAAACAAATGGCCGGCTCACGTGTCACCCACGTTCTCCCATCCGCTTCTGTCACAAGTGTACGATCGTTACCACCAATTACTTCTTCCTCACTTCCTTTTAACACGACCGTTTCTTTCCATGCACGATGAATATGACCGTCATGTTTATAACTATGAATTTGAATGATCGCCCCTGTCTGTGGATACTCCATACACATTCCCTACTTTCATTCGACGCTTTTTCCTCTATTATAACGTTAATCAGCGAGGAAGAAAAAGGGCATCGGACGAAAACCGATGCCCTTTGCCCGTTATTGATTTTTCTTTGCTTCTGATTTTGCATTTTGTTGTTTGACATGCTGAACATCTGTTTCCGTTGAAAACTCTGTTCCATATTGGCCAGCATTTTGTTGTTTCACATGTTGAATGTTTGTCCCTGCAATCGTTTTGTTTGGTTTCATTATGCTCACCTCCACGATTATTACTTTGTATAATTTGCTGAAAAATATCCGCATGAATAATTTTTATTTCGCTTTCTACACTACATAAAGAGGTGAGAATGATGTATATTGGACGCGATTTAACAGCTTTACAAATGATTTCAAAACGGGAGTGGAAAGATAGCGAGTTAGCATTTTTTCACCATGTCTTCCAACAAGTCACTCCATATTTGAACATAGAGGGACAAACGTTACATCGTGAAATGATCGAAGAAATTGAAGCAAGAGGCGGTTTACAACGAAACGAAGCAACATATACAAATGGAACACGAGTATTTTACGAGTAAAGGCATATGCCTTTACTCGTATGCTTGCCATATTTTTTGGTATATGACCGGGAACGCATATTGGTTTAGTTCATCGACTGTGACCCATTTATTCGTTTCGTCATCGATTTGTAATTCAAGCGCGTTTCCTTTATATGCTTCAATATGCCACACGATATGGGAAAATACGTGTTCGAATGTACCGATTCGTTGTATTGAACGAAGCACGACATGATATCGTTCGCTTATTTCTTTTATAAATGCTTGTTCATTCGGTGTTGGAGCATGTTCATCGTTTGGAAATTGCCAAAGGTTAGCAAGCAATCCGCTACTTGGTCGCTTTTCAATTCGTATTTTCCCCTCTTCGTTCGTAAGCACAATGGCACGAAAAGCCACATGCTTCGGCGCTTTTCCTTTTGTTTTTACAGGTAGCTCTGCCTCTACCCCTTCCGCAAACGCGCGACAATGGCGCTGAACAGGACATAAAAAACAGCTCGGATTTTTTGGTGTACAAACGAGTGCCCCTAGTTCCATTAACGCTTGATTGAAATCAGATGGATCGTCATGTGAAATAATGCAAGACACAATTTGCTCGAACTTTTTTCTCGTACTTGCTCTCGCAATGTCGTCTGTAATATAAAAAATACGCGACAATACTCGCATCACATTCCCGTCTACTGCAGGTTCAGGGATGCCGTAAGCAATGCTTAACACCGCTCCCGTTGTGTACGGCCCGACACCTTTCAATGAAGAAAATTGTTCCTTAGACGCTGGCACACGTCCACCGTATTTTTCTTTGACTTCTTTTACTGCTGCATGTAAATTGCGAACACGGGAGTAATATCCAAGCCCTTCCCACGCTTTAAGCACTTCCTCCTCCTTAGCGTCAGCTAACGCGTCTAAAGTCGGAAATTTTTCAATAAACTGATAAAAGTAAGGGATGACGGTATCGACACGCGTTTGTTGTAACATCACTTCCGATACCCATATTTTGTATGGATCTTTATTTTTCCGCCAAGGTAAATCGCGTTGCTCTGTTCGAAACCAATCAATTAAATCATGTTGAAACTGCTCAATATGAAAATGCTCCAATATTTGTTGTACATTTTCTTTCACGTTCATTCCTCCAAAGTGGTAAACTAAAAGTAAGTCCAATCGGAAAAAGGAGGCCTTTTATTTGGATACAGGTACACACGTTTTAATGGGTTTTGCATTAGGTGGATTAGCAACATTCGATCCAGCAGTTGCTAACGACCCGACACTTGCGCATGCCGTACTGATCGGCACGCTCGCTGGCTCACAAGCACCTGATATCGACACTGTTCTAAAATTAAAAAATAATGCAAAATATATTCGTAATCATCGTGGCATGACACATTCGATCCCAGCTTTGTTTGTTTGGACGTTGCTTATTAGTGCCGCCCTTTTCTATGTATATGACACGTCCTTTTTTCACGTAGCGCTTTGGACATGGATTGCCGTTAGTCTACATGTGTTTGTCGACATTTTTAATTCGTATGGCACGCAAGCATTACGTCCTTTTTCAAAAAAATGGGTCGCCCTCGGTATCATCAATACATTCGACCCGTTCATTTTTATCATTCACTTAGCTGGCGTCGTCTTATGGCTGAGCGGACACCATGCGGGATATACGTTCCTTTCCGTATATATCGTGCTCATTGGTTACTATATCATTCGCTTCCGTCAACAACAAGCGATCAAACGAAAATTAAAACAAATGTTCTCGGATGTCGAACAAATTATTACGGTACCGACAATAAAATGGAATGAGTGGCATTTAGCTGTGACGACCTCGACCCATTTTTACGTTGCGCGCGCACAAAGCGGAGCGATTGATGTGCTTGACGTTTTCGAAAAATGTCCCGTTCCAAACATCCCGGTCATTGAAAAAGCGAAACAAGATGAAAATTTAGCTGCCTTTTTGTCGTTCTCACCAGTATATCGTTGGGAAATTCACGAATATGACGATCATTATGAAGTGCGTTTCGTCGACTTGCGTTACCGAAGTAAAGATTATTATCCGTTCGTTGCAGTTGTGCAACTTGACCGTGACTTAAATATTGTTAGTTCCTATACGGGATGGATTTTTAGCGAAAAGAAATTACGCAAAAAACTAGAACTTATTCCAAGCTAAAGTAGGCGTAAATGCCTCCTCGTCGACAAATACTATATATGTGCTTCGAAAGCACGAAATGAACGTCTGGGGGGACTAACATTGAGCAATAAAGAACGCGGATTTCCGAATCAAAACAACGAAAAATTAGAAGGCGAGCCACGCGCAAAAGCGGAATACGCATCAAAACGTGCAAACGGCACGATTAATACGCACCCTCAAGAACGAATGCACGCATCAAGTCAACGTGGCGACATCGAGGAGGAATAAAATGGGTAAACATTGGCGTAAAAAATTTTATGATAACCGTTATTCCGATCCTTTCCCACAACCATGGGCGAACCCGAAACACGCTCATGCGCAAGTAAACGGTGAAACACAACAATCGCAAAGTTTAATGATTCTACATTCTGAAGTAAGCAAACGGAAAATTTAATGAGAAAGAGGTTGACGCTCGTGTCAACCTCTTTTCTTTAATAATGAAATAGGCAACGCCACTTCTGTGTTCGGATCACTTAGACGATAGCCCCATGCGAACACACCATTCATATATTGAAGTTTAAATAACGAATGCGGATCTCCTTCAATTTCGTAAAATTCTCCCGGTTGGAAATCATTCGGGTTTAATAAATATGCTTTCGCCATCGCAATTTTCCGCTCATATACGGCGTATTCGTTCACCATTCCCATTTGTTCCGCTTTTCGTGCTTTTTCCGTTAACATGGCGATCTCTTGTTTTAATTCCCTTTCGCTCATTTCACTATATCTTTTTTGATCCATTTTCCCCACTCCACTTTATGACAACTTCATGTTCATCGTATCATAAAGTGAGCCTAAAATACATAGATCAAAATAAGGCTAAATATTCCAGTCATCAATACGTAATAAAGCATCGGAATGAGCGTCATACGAATAATTGTCCCTTCTTTTCCAGCTAAACCGACGACGGAAGCGGCAGCAACAACGTTTAATACACAAACCATATTCCCCGCATTTGCCCCTAACATTTGCCCAGCGATGACGATATGATGCGGCACTTGAATTTGATCGGCAACGCTAAATTGGAATAAAGAAAACATCATATTACTAAACGTCGCACTTCCTGAAATGAACGAACCGAGCGCCCCAATTAAAGGAGCAACTAGCGGCCAAGCGGCACCAACTGCCCCTGCGACCATCGACGCTAACTCAATTGGCATGCTGGCAAGCCCAGCATCATTTACACCGGAATTAATGAAAATGCGAACCATCGGCACCGCTGTACCGAGCGCAATGGCACTACCGATGAGTGTATATGCCGATTCTTTCATCGTCGCCAAAACATCTTCTCGTCTCATCTTATGCATAAAGATTGTAATAAAAATGACAACAAGAAAAATCGTTCCCGGCAAATATAATGGCTCAATCGACGTGCTAATGTTCGTTCCTAAAATGTTGTTAAATTGTATTTTTACTGAACGAAGCCACGTTTTTAACGGCAAGTTTTGGAAACGTGTCAACACTAAAATAATCGCAACGAAAATATACGGCATCCACGCAAGCAAAAGCGGCATGTCGCTTTTTTGCACGTTCGTTACATGTTGGTGCGCATCTGTTTTCTTAAAATCCCACGGCTCTTTCGGCAATAAAAATCCTTTTTTTGCCGCAGGCACAACGATCGCTAAACCAATTAATCCTCCGATCATTGATGGAAATTCTGGTCCAAGGAAAGAGGCAACGAGAAATGCGGGAACAGTAAAACTAAGCCCAGCAAATAAGGCAAATTTCCAAATTTCCAATCCTTCTTTCCACGAACGATTTTCACCAAAAAAACGCGTTAAAATAAGCACTAAAATAAGTGGAATAAACGTACCGATAATAATATCAAACGACACTGCTTGTTTTGCTAGCGTTTGAAGAAACGATGATAAATCCGCTGTTCCGATGACATGTTGCACTCGTTCAGCAACAGAGTTTCCTTCACGAAGTCCTTGATCGACCCCGACAATAATTGGCGTTCCGACAGCACCAAATGACACAGGGCTACTATCTGCAACAAGGGCAACAACAACCGCTGCAAGTGGTGGAAAGCCTAAAGCAACAAGAAGCGGGGCGCCAATCGCCGCAGGCGTCCCAAATCCTGCTGCGCCTTCAATAAATGCACCGAATAACCATGCGATAATGATAACTTGCACGCGACGGTCACGCGTAATACCTAAAAATCCGCTACGAATCGCGTCCATTGCCCCACTTTTCGTTAACGTATTTAACAATAAAATGGCACCGAAGATAATCCATAAAATTGAAATGGCTACAATGACACCTTCAATCGTTGCCGCTGCCACTTGAACACTAGGCATCTTCCAAACGAATAACGACAAAATGATAGTGATCAAAAAGCTAATCGGCATCGCTTTTGCCGCTGGTAAACGCAATAAAACGAGAAAAAGAAAGACAGCTAATACCGGTGTAGAAGCTGTAACGACTTGTAAAAAACTCATATTGTTCCCCTTTCTTTGTTGTAATATAATGACATAAGACATTATACTACATATTTGTGCATATATTCACAATAACATTTGACTACTTCGTGACACCTGTTTATGTATACGCTTTCCAAATTATTGTGAATGTATCATACACGAAAGGATGAAAATAATGGAATATATTGTTATTACAGGAGCTGGTACAGGTCTCGGAAAAGAACTCGCCCTTTTATATGCACAACGGGGGTACGACATCATTTTAGTCGGGAGAAGAAAGGAGCCGTTACAATCTGTTCAACAGCAAATCGAATCATATGGAAGAAAAGCGATCGTTTTTCCACTTGATATTACAAATTATGAACAAGTGCACGAAGCAGCCGAAACGCTTTGTCGTACATATTATGTAACGACGCTAGTTAACAATGCAGGCGTGGGTCATTTCGGTCCACTTGAACAAATGACGGAGCAACATATTCACGAAATAATTGACATTAACGTCAAAGGCACGATATATATGACGAAAGCATTTCTTCCGTATTTTAAAACACTACCTCAAGCTAATATCATAAACATTATTTCAACAGCCGGTTTGCGCGGTAAAGTAAACGAAAGTGTATATGTCGCAAGTAAATTTGCTGTGCGCGGATTTAGCGAAAGTCTTGTGAAAGAGCTCGCCAACACAAACGTCGCCGTCACTGCTGTATATATGGGAGGCATGGCTACACCATTTTGGGATGACTCCGACCATATTCAAGACCGCTCTCGCCTTCGTTCACCAAAACAAGTAGCCGAAACAATTATTAATGAGTATAAGCGACAAGCTGAAATCATCGTGGAGTAGGAGGAGTTAGTCCTCCTTTTTCTTTTCTAAAAACTGTTCAATTAACGAAAGCGAAAAACCTTTTCGGTATAGTGCCTGCTTCATTTTTTGTTCGTACGTGTAACGATCATATTTTTCGTAACGGCGATGTGCTTTTTCCCCGTAATATATGAGCGCTTCCCATTCCGTTCCATCATCTGCAGTCACATGCTGTTTTGCCATTTCAACAATATGTGAAGGAAAACCTTTCATATGCAACAGTTGTGCAATGTATGCTCTTTGTTCTTGATGCGACCGTTTTTTCGATTGCTTATTTATTTTTTCCACCCACTTGATCGCTTTGTCTCGTTGCATATCCTCTGTATAGCGTTCCATCGCTTGTGCGATCACATCTTCACTTATCCCTTTATCCATTAGCTCTTTATAAATCACATAAGGTCCTTTCATTGTCGTATTTACTTGCGTTTGCACGTACGCATGTGCAAATTGCTCATCGTCTATATATCGTTCCTGTTGTAGCTTTGCAATCACTTGTTCAATCGTCCGAACATCTATGTCCCTTTTTTTCAAATAGTCAACAACTTCTTGTTTCGAGCGCATACGGTAAGCTAAAAAACGAAGCGCCATCTTATACGCTTGTTTTTCATCATCTTTTTTCATCATTTCCATCCATTGCTCTTCTGTTACCGTCATTCCTTTTTTTAGGCGATACTCAATCAATACGTCTTGATCAACAGACATGATTTGTTTCTCTCCATCTTCTTTCACAAAATGAACGTAAAAACGTTCTACATTTTTTCGATCCACTTCAATTTTTTCAATCCACATCTTGAAAACACACCTTTTCTTTCTTTTTTTCTTCAAACAACGCATAATAAAGGAAAGGAGGGAAAAATAATGAATATTTTGATTGCTGGAGGAACAGGATTTGTAGGTAAGGCGTTAACAGCATATTTTACACAAAACGGACATCATATGTATATATTAACGCGAAATGCACAAAAACGGGAGAACGATCCGTATATTCATTATGTACAATGGTTAACAGATGACGCAAATCCTCATGAACAACTTCCTTCCATTGATATAATCATAAACTTAGCTGGTGAATCAATTAATAGTGGACGATGGAACGAAACGAGAAAGCGCGCAATTATGGAAAGTCGATTACAAGCGACACATGCCATATATGAACTCATTACAAAAATGAGTAAAAAACCGCAAGTGGTTATTCAAGCGAGTGCCATCGGTATTTACGGCACATCGCTTAATGACACATTTACCGAACGTCGCGAAACAATCGGGATAGACTTTTTAGCTCAAACCGTGAAACGATGGGAAGAAGCTGGGCGACGCATTGAATCACTTGGCGTGCGCACGGTATTTATGCGGTTTGGCATTATTTTAGGTAAAAATGGTGGAGCACTTCCACGCATCGTTCTTCCTTACAAATGGTTTATTGGTGGAACGATCGGAAGCGGGAAACAATGGATGTCGTGGGTGCATATAAATGACGTCATTGGCGCCATCGACTTTGCCATTCGGCATGAAAACATATCGGGTTCAATCAACGTTACTGCCCCACATCCTGTGACGATGGAACAGTTCGGAAAAACGATCGCAAAAGTACTACATCGCCCACATTGGCTCCCTGTTCCGTCCTTTGTGCTTAAAATATTGCTAGGGGAAATGAGCATGCTTGTGTTAGAAGGACAGCGTGTCATCCCAGAAAAATTACTTCAAGCAGGATATCGTTTTTCCTTTCCAACTGTTGATCGAGCATTAGTGAACATACTACAATCGTGACGAATACACTATAAAAAACATAAAGGGGCTTTTGACTGTTCATGATAAATGTATAAATATTTATAAAAATCTGATGATCATTTTATGTGAAAAAAGTCAAAAAGGGGCTGGGAGAAGATGATTCGCACGTACAAAGTCATGCTTCTGCCCAACAATAAGCAAAAGACGAGGACTATTGCGGAAGTACGAAAAGAATAAAGTTGAAACA
>NZ_MQAD01000017.1:0-40096 GCF_001996285.1 Anoxybacillus kestanbolensis
GAATCAGAGTTAGAACGGTTGATTCAAGAAATTTGTGTAAAGAATCATTATCGTTATGGTCATCGCAAGATAAGAGAAGTCCTACGGCTTAAATATGGAATCAAGTTGAATCGCAAAACCGTACAAAAAATCATGCAAAAACAGAATCTTCAATGCCGTGTGAAGAAAAAACGTCAAAACTGGATCAATGGAGAAAGTAAAATCATCGTACCGAATCGTTTAAACCGTGATTTTACGGCTTCTCAACCAAATGAAAAGTGGGTAACGGATATCACTTATTTGCCGTTTGGTACTTCGATGCTTTACTTGTCAACCATTATGGATTTATACAATAATGAGATTATTGCCTATCAAATCAGCGACCGACAGGATGTTCAGCTAGTGTTAAAGACACTAGAAATGGCCGTAAAAGAGCGACAACCAAAACAAGTGTTACTCCATAGCGATCAAGGGGCGGTCTATACGTCTTATGCTTTTCAACATTTAGCCAAAGAAAAAGGCATTACCACGAGCATGTCCCGCAAAGGAAACTGCCATGATAATGCCGTAATAGAATCGTTTCATTCTTCATTAAAGGCTGAAACATTCTATTCACAAGAAAAACAAAATCTCACTAACTCTATTGTAAAACAAATGGTTCAGAATTACATCTATTATTATAATCAAATTCGAATTCAGGCCAAATTAAACTACCTGTCTCCTATTGAGTTCAGGAAACAGGCAGCATAGGTGTTTTTTCTGTGTCTCAAATAGGTGGGTCAGTCCAATGCTAAGAGGGGTTTAAAGTATACATCCTTCATATAATATAGAAGTGGGTGGTGATGGGCGATTGAGTACAAACATGTACGGATTAAAAAAGCAAACATTTTATAACCTCATTTATGTGTTTCAAAATTATGCTGACATCATTGAAAGAGTGATTTTGTTCGGATCAAGGGCAAGAGGCGATTATAAAGAAACATCGGATATTGATATTGCGATTAAGTTTAGAAACAATAACGAGCAGCTGTACCGCATTCAAGACGATTTAGAAGAAGCAAATATCATTTATACTGTGGATGCCATTGATTACGAAAAGATCACCAATGAAAAGCTCAAATCGTATATTGATCTCGAAGGAAAGACAATTTTTTTAACGAATGAACGCGGGGAGGTAGTCGTGACGATGAATAAAATCATTGATAAACTATTTGACTTTGAAAAAGCATTAAATAAACTGCATCAAAGCATCGCGCGTGATGTGGAAAAAGACGACTTAGCTCTTGACGCGACAATTCAACGATTTGAGTTTACGTACGAACTAGCATGGAAATGGATGAAAAGCTACTTGGAATATAACGGAAATAACGAAGTGACAAGTCCGCGAAAAACGATTAAACAAGCATTTAAAGAAGGACTTATTCAAGATGGAGAAGCGTGGATTCAAATGTTAGAAGATCGAAATAGGACATCACATACGTACGATGAACAAATAGCGATGGAAATTTATGAACATATTCGCCAGCGATATGTTCATTTATTTGATCAGTTATTAGTAGAGATGAAAAAACGAGTTCGTGAATTGGAAGAATAGGGGGAGAATGAGTGAAAAAATTTTTAATAGGAGTTTTGTTGTCGTTTGTCATGTTTGCCCTTTCGCTCTCATTATTTAGCGGTTTTTCTTTCTTTATTGCCATTTTTCCAATTGCAGTACTAGCTGTTCCGTTTATATGTGCGGTAACAGAGGCGCTCATTTCTTTTATCGATGAAAAATGGGGATTTAAATGGGATGGGGCTGTTGTTTTAGGGATCGCAACGATTACGTCGCTTCCTTTTTATCCTTCTTGTGTTTTTGTAGCTTCAATTTATATAGGAGCATTGGGATATTATGTGGGGCGGAGAATCATGTAATTTCATTCATTTCTGGAAGTGATGTTACCTTTAAATGAAAGAAGTATATAAATCGAATTTCATAGAGAGGGAAATGCCCTCTCTATGAAAACAACCGATTTCTCATTTTGAAAAGTTCGCGTTCCGTCATCGTTGTTTTATGAACGGTGAAATCAACGTCAAGTTGGAGGTTGTTAAGACGTTCGTTGAATTGTTTGTAGTGGGAGTCAATTTTTTCGTTTAGTGCGTGGATTTCTTGTTTCATTGCTGTCATTTCACCGCGCATATGATGGACATCCATCGTTAAAGCTTCAAGCTTTGCGTCCGTTTCGTCTTGACGATGGAGAAGAGCGTTCATAAGATCGTAAAGCTCTTTTTGTCCATTTTTTAATGCTTGTTGCTCTTCGCGAATGAGTTGCTGCTCTTTGCGGAATGCATTCATTTCCTCCCGCAACGAGTTTATTTCTTCACGGAATGTTTTCTGCTCTTCGCGAATAGCCATTTGTTCCTCACGAATAGCTTGTTGTTCTTCACGAATGGCTCGCTGTTCTTCGCGAATGGCTTGTTGTTCTTCACGAATGGCTTTTTGCTCTTCACGAATGTCCTGCAACTCTTTTTGGATGTCTGTGACGACGAGTAAAATTTTCTCCAATAATTGCTCGCTCATCTTCTCACCTCCTTTGCACACAACCATATTATAACATCATTCGACAAAAAAGAGGGATAAAAAATCCCCCTATGCTTCCACGTCTATAAATTGAAACGATGAAACGTCAAATAAGCCTTGGTCGGTTAATTTCAGCTCTGGAATGACTGGCAATGCTAGAAAGGCAAGTGTAATAAATGGGTTAAATTGTTCTGATGCTCCAATGGTTGTTAAAGCGTTGTGAATTGTTTGTAGCCGCCCTAGCACTTCTTCATACGTTCTTGCTGTCATCAGTCCTCCAATTTCAAGCGGCAAGTCTGCTAACACATGTCCATTGTCGACGACGACAAGCCCACCGTTTATATGTTTTATATGTTCAATTGCAACGATGATGTCGTTATCGTTCGTTCCGATGGCGATGATGTTATGTGAATCATGAGCAATCGATGACGCAATCGCCCCTTTTTTCAGTTGAAAGCCGTTGACGATACCAACACCAACGCCAAGACCACGATGACGTTCAACGACGACAAGCTTTAACAGATCTCGTTCCACTGATGGTTGAAAGACCCCGTGTTCAACATCCACTTCTGTCATGAGCCGTTTTGTATGCAAATGATTTGGGATAATTTGAATGACATTTGCTTGCTTTCCGCGTGTAAACGGAATTTGCACATCTTCTTTTGTTACCTTTTTAGTGTGAACCGATTGTGCAACCGTTTGATCGATTGCAGTTGCTTTCGTTACGGAAAAGGTAGCGCGTCCATTTTCTGCAACGAGTACCCCTTTTTTATAGACGTGCGTAATGGAAAACGACTGTAAATCTTCCACGAGCAAAAAGTCGGCATCATACCCAGGAGCGATCGCGCCTTTCGTATATAGGCGATAACATTCTGCCGCATTTAATGTCGCCATTTGAATAGCTGTCAGTGGATTCATGCCTGCTTGAATCGCTAGACGAATATGATGATCGATACTTCCTTCCGTGACAAGCTCATCAATATGTTTATCATCTGTGCAAAATAAAAAGCGGCGCGCGTTATACGTATTGACAGCTGGAAGCAGTTTATGCAAATCCTTTGCAACCGACCCTTCGCGAATTAAAACGTACATGCCGCGTTGAACGCGAGCGAGCGCCTCATGGACTGTGACACATTCATGGTCAGTATGGACATTGGCGCTTCGATAGACGTTAATAGCTGTCTCATCAAGACTAGCTAGATGACCGTCGATCAGTTTATTTGCTTCCATCGCAGCGGCTAGTTTCGCAAGCATAGGTTGCTTTCCTTCTAGAAGTGAAGGATAATCCATCACTTCTGCAAGCCCAAGCACGCGCGGATGGGAGAAAAACGGTGTTAACTGTTCAGCGTGCAATGTCGCGCCAGCATGTTCAAAATCGGTGGCGGGTACGCACGATGGCAACATGACATATACATCAAGCGGAATGTGGTCGGAATCGTTTAGCATAAATTCAATGCCTTTTGTTCCAGCGACATTCGCAATTTCGTGCGGATCAGTAATGACGGTAGTGACGCCGTGTGGAACGACGACGCGAGCAAACTCGCTTGGAGTGACCATCGACGATTCAATATGAACGTGGCCGTCAATGAGCCCAGGACATACGTATCTCCCTTTGGCGTCAATGATGGTTTGCCAGTCATATTCTCCGATGCCGACGATTTTTCCATCAGCAATCGCAATGTCTCCTTCGATGATATCGTGGGTAAAAACATTGACGATTTTTCCGTTTTTCACAACAACATCAGCGATTTGTCTTTTGGAAGCTACTGCAAGTTGTTTCATAGATGTTCCTCCTCTTCAACTCGATACGAGGAGCGATCCCCCGTAGTCAAACGATTTACGGTCGTTTGGTAGAAACTTCCGGACCATATTTCCGAAATTATACGAGTTGTTTTTTGAAAATTTTTTTCATTCTACAATGTCTTTTGTTTTTTCGTCAATAGTTGATTGATGTCGAATAAACGATAAAAAATGATATTGTTTCGTGAAAAGATTTTATTATATAATTCTAATAAGTTTGAAAAGTGAAATATTTTTATTTGAGAAAGGAGATGAATGTTTTGGAGAATATTGTCGGATTTTTAAACGAATTATTATGGAGTCCTGTCATGATTTACTTTTGTCTTGGTGTCGGTCTTTTATTTTCAATTATTACTCGCTTTTTACAAGTGCGCCATTTTAAAGACATGATTAAGCTCATGTTTCAAGGGAAAAGCTCTGATGCCGGCGTTTCTTCATTCCAAGCGCTATCGATTGCGCTTTCGGGTCGAGTAGGGACAGGGAATATCGCCGGAACAGCAACAGCCATCGCCTTTGGTGGACCTGGTGCTGTGTTTTGGATGTGGATGATCGCGTTTATTGGTGCATCAAGTGCATTTATTGAGTCAACATTAGCACAAATCTACAAAGTGAAGCAAGACGGACAATATCGCGGCGGTCCTGCGTATTACATTGAGAAAGGGATCGGCTGGAAGTGGTATGCAGTACTATTTGCGATTTCGTCAATTATTGCAGTTGGATTGTTAATGCCAGGCATTCAGTCGAACTCTATTGCGACCGGTTTAAATAACGCCTTCGGTTTAAGCCCGACATTAACAGGTATTTTGCTTGTTGCGTTGCTTGGGGCTATTATTTTCGGGGGAGTAAAACGCATCGCAACTGTAGCGCAATATGTCGTTCCTTTTATGGCACTTGCTTACATCTTACTGGCGCTCGTCATTATGGTATTAAATATTACACAGTTGCCAGCTGTATTTGCTTTGATCATAAAAAGTGCGTTAGGATTTGACTCCGCATTCGGTGGCATTTTAGGTATGGCGATTTCATGGGGAGTAAAGCGGGGCATTTATTCGAACGAAGCTGGTCAAGGAACAGGACCGCATGCAGCAGCTGCTGCTGAAGTATCGCATCCAGCGAAACAAGGACTTGTTCAAGCGTTTTCTGTATATATTGATACACTGCTCGTTTGTTCAGCAACAGCGTTTATGATTTTATTTACGGGAATGTACAATACAGTTGGTGCGGATGGTGCATTTATTGTCGAAAATTTAAAAGGGGTAAACCCTGGCCCTGGTTATACACAAGCAGCGATTGAAACAGTTTTCCCAGGCTTTGGTGCGGCGTTTGTCGCTATTGCGTTATTTTTCTTTGCGTTTACAACGATCATGGCGTATTACTACATTGCTGAGACGAACGTTGCTTATTTAATGCGTGGAAAAAATGGCATGTGGTTGATGACAGGATTAAAAATTATGCTTTTAATCGCAACGTTTTACGGGGCAGTCAAAACAGCAGATTTAGCGTGGGCGCTTGGCGATGTCGGTTTAGGTGTCATGGTTTGGCTCAATTTAATTGCTATTCTTATTTTGGCGAAACCAGCGCTTCAAGCGCTAAAAGATTATGAAGATCAAAAAGCAAAAGGACTCGATCCTGTATTTGATCCGACGAAACTAGGTATAAAGAACGCTGATTATTGGGTGCATGATTTCAAACGGGATGAAGAGCGCGTATCATAATATGATCGAGATGCCCAGTTGGGTATCTCGATTTTGTTTATCGAAAAACAAAATGAATGGCAAATGTTGCTTCACTGCGCGAAAGTTTGGTATCATCATAGTATTGTGAAAGGTCGATAATATCGGAGGTGAGACGTATGTCACGAATTTCAATCGAGCAAGTGAAACATGTGGCGCATTTAGCGCGTTTAGCGATTACAGAAGAAGAGGCAGCGGTGTTTGCGAAACAATTAGACGCCATTATTACGTTTGCGGAGCAGTTAAATGAGCTGGATACAGAAAACGTTCCGCCAACGTCGCACGTGTTAAATATGAAAAACGTCATGCGTGAAGATGTACCGACAGCTGGTCTTCCGCTAGAAGACGTATTGAAAAATGCACCAGACCATCAAGATGGACAATTCCGAGTGCCAGCTATTTTAGAGTAAGGAGGGAAGAACATGTCATTGTTTGATTATCGTGTATCTGAACTGCACAATTTATTACATAAAAAAGAAATTTCCGTTTCGGATTTAGTAGATGAATCGTTTAAACGGATTGCCGAAGTAGAAGAAAAAGTACAAGCGTTTTTAACGTTAAACGAAGAACAGGCGCGAGTGAAAGCAAAACAGTTAGACGAAAAACTTGCAACGGAAAAGGAATTTGGTTTACTTTTCGGAATGCCGATCGGTATTAAAGATAACATTGTTACAAAAGGGCTTCGCACGACATGTGCAAGCAAAATTTTATACAACTTCGACCCGATTTACGATGCAACTGTCGTTGAGCGTCTCAATGAAGCTGATGCAGTAACGATCGGTAAATTAAATATGGACGAGTTTGCGATGGGGTCGTCGACGGAGAACTCGGGCTTTCAACTCACGCGCAATCCGTGGGATTTAGAGCGTGTACCAGGCGGTTCTAGCGGCGGTTCAGCAGCGGCAGTGGCAGCAGGGGAAGTACCGTTTGCGCTCGGATCGGATACAGGTGGTTCGATTCGTCAACCAGCTGCGTTTTGCGGGGTTGTTGGGTTAAAACCGACGTATGGTCGTGTCTCGCGCTATGGGCTTGTTGCGTTTGCGTCTTCGCTTGACCAAATCGGCCCAATTACACGTACGGTAGAAGATAACGCATATGTACTACAAGTCATTTCCGGTTTAGATCCGATGGATTCTACATCCGCAAATGTTGACGTACCAGACTATGTTTCTGCCTTAACAGGCGATATACAAGGGCTAAAAATTGCCGTGCCGAAAGAATATTTAGGCGAGGGTGTATCAGAAGAAGTGCGCCAGTCGGTGCTCGATGCCCTAAAAGTATTAGAAGGCTTAGGGGCAACGTGGGAAGAAGTATCGCTTCCTCACTCCAAATACGCCCTTGCGACGTACTATTTATTAGCGTCTTCGGAAGCATCGGCCAACCTTGCCCGTTTTGACGGTGTTCGCTACGGGTATCGCACAGATAATGCGAAAAACTTAATGGAGATGTACAAGCAAACGCGTAGCGAAGGGTTCGGCAACGAAGTGAAGCGCCGCATTATGCTCGGAACGTTTGCGTTAAGCTCGGGCTACTATGATGCGTATTACAAAAAAGCGCAAAAAGTGCGGACACTCATTAAACAAGATTTTGAGAACGTTTTTGAAAAATATGATGTGATTATCGGGCCGACGACGCCGACGCCAGCGTTTAAAATCGGCGAGAAGACGAGCGACCCGCTAACGATGTACGCGAACGATATTTTAACGATCCCGGTCAACCTTGCTGGTGTTCCAGGTATTTCTATACCATGTGGCTTTGTTGATGGCTTACCGGTTGGATTACAAATCATCGGCAAACATTTTGACGAAAGTACAATTTACCGTGTAGCTCATGCGTTCGAACAAGCAACAGACTATCATAAACAAAAACCAACGTTGTAAGGGGGGAATAAGTGATGAATTTTGAAATCGTCATCGGACTTGAAGTGCACGTAGAGCTAAAAACGAAATCGAAAATTTTTTCAAGCAGTCCAAACGCGTTTGGAGCGCCCCCAAATACACAAACGAGCGTCATTGATTTAGGATATCCGGGCGTTCTTCCGGTGCTGAATAAACAAGCGGTTGAATACGCGATGAAAGCTGCGATGGCGTTAAACTGCGAAATTGCGACGGAAACGAAGTTTGACCGGAAAAACTATTTTTATCCGGACAACCCGAAAGCGTACCAAATTTCGCAATACGACCAACCAATTGGACAAAATGGTTGGATCGAAATTGAAGTGAACGGCAAAAAGAAAAAAATCGGCATCACACGCATTCATTTAGAAGAAGATGCCGGAAAGCTGACGCATACAGGGGATGGCTATTCGCTAGTTGACTTTAACCGTCAAGGCACGCCGCTTATTGAAATCGTATCTGAGCCAGATATTCGTTCACCAGAAGAAGCGTATGCGTATTTAGAAAAATTAAAATCGATCATTCAATATACAGGCGTATCCGATTGTAAAATGGAAGAAGGTTCGCTTCGTTGTGACGCCAATATTTCTCTCCGTCCAATCGGATCTGACAAATTTGGTACAAAAACGGAGTTAAAAAACTTAAACTCGTTTAACTTCGTGCGGCAAGGATTGGAGTACGAAGCGAAGCGCCAAGAGAAAATTTTGTTATCTGGAGGAATCATCCAGCAAGAAACGCGCCGTTTTGATGAAGCGACGAAAACAACGATTTTAATGCGTACAAAAGAAGGTTCAGAAGATTATCGCTACTTCCCAGAACCAGATTTAGTGATGCTTTATATTGATGACGAATGGAAAGAGCGAGTACGTGCGTCGATTCCAGAGCTTCCAGATGCACGGAAAAAACGGTACATTGAGGAACTTGGTTTGCCAGAGTATGATGCGAAAGTGTTAACACTCACAAAAGAGATGGCGGATTTCTTTGAAGCAACGGTTGCAAATGGAGCGGATCCGAAGCTTGCATCGAACTGGCTGATGGTTGAAGTATCTGCTTATTTAAACGCAGAACAAAAAGAACTGCACGACATTGCTTTAACACCAGAAAGTCTTGCAGGCATGATTAAACTCATTCAAAACGGTACAATTTCGTCGAAAATTGCGAAGAAAATCTTTAAAGAACTTGTAGAAAAAGGCGGCGATCCGGAACAAATCGTCAAACAACAAGGGCTTGTGCAAATTTCTGACGAAGCAACGTTGCGCAAAATCGTATTGGAAGTGCTCGATGCGAATCCGCAATCGATCGAAGACTTTAAAAACGGAAAAGACCGTGCGATCGGCTTCTTAGTCGGTCAAATTATGAAAGCAACAAAAGGACAAGCCAACCCACCGCTTGTCAATAAGCTATTGCTTGAAGAAATTAATAAACGATAAAAACAAAGCGGCATTGCCATCGGACAATGCCGCTTTGTTTTTGTAGGTGTACAAGCTTTTGTAAAGTGCTTTCGACTTTAAATACACGATTGTTTAATACTTGGATGCTCGATTCATGGTCGGTGAGGGCAGGGAGTACTTTCTCTTCGAGTATGTTGGTTAAGCGGGTGATGTTTCCTTGCATGTTGTGGACATCGAGCGCGAGTGCATCGTATTTTGCGGCGAGCGCCTCTTGACCGTGACGAACCGCTTCACAAATCGCTTTCGTTTCGAGTGTTCGTTCATCGAGTAGTTGCACTTTTTCGTCGAGCGCTTGCACTTGTTGGCGTAAGGAAGATACTTCTTTTTCAATAGCTTCCACCTTTTGCTCGACTGCTTCCACTCGTTTTTCTAGCGATTCGACTTTTTCTCGAGTTGCTTTTACTTCATGAAGAATTTCGTATAGCAGCTGTTCTACCATTCCTTTCACCTCCTTTTCGTTTCCATTTTACACGAATCGACAGCGGATGACTAGCGAACATATTCGTGTTTTAAGCAAGCTTCTTATAGGCGAGCACATTTTCCCAACGACGTTTTAGTAGAGAACGGCTGGCGAATCGATTACAATGATAGTAGATGAAGGATATAAGGGGAGCACAAGATGGATACGTCATGGCTAAAGCCGATTACGGAGGCGAAATATTTAGTAGTTGATAACGCGTACCGGTACCGCGCGATTTTACGCTATTTTTATACGCAACACGAACGAATGCGGCAATATTTGTTTCCAGAAGAAGTGTACGCTTTTTTAAAACAATTCGATGAATTTCAAGATTATACAGAAGAAGAGCTGCAACAAGACCTAGAGCAGCTCGTCAAATGGAGAAACTTAATCGCTAGACAAGAAACGGGTCATATTCGGACGATTGAGGAATTTAAAAAGAAACGGTTTCGCTATCAATGCAGCCCATATACGGTTGAAATCGAACGAATGATTCGCACGCTTGAGCAGCTAGGGGAGACGTTTGGCGGCTCGCTCGAAAAAACGCGGTTTGACCGCTTGTATGCGTCGCTTGTCCGAATGGAATCGATTATCCACGATGGATTTGCCGAAAAAAGGGAAGAAATGAATCAAGTGTGGGAAGAAACGTTTGATTATTTTAAAAAAATCATCCAAAATTCTGCCGACTATATTGCCTATTTAAACGGAGAAAACATGGAAGAACGGATGATGTCTGATTCATTTCTCGTCTATAAAGAACAGTTTACCGCTTATTTGCGCGATTTTATCGTCGCATTGCAAAAAACGTCGATGCAAATTGAAAAACTGCTCGAAGACTTGCCAGAGGACGGTGTTCGCCGTTTTATTGAGGAAGTGGTCGCTTACCAGCTTGCCATTCCACGCTTTGAAGGGGCGATTCTTTCGCGTGAACAGCTAGTAGAAGAGAAATTAGACACGTGGCGCAGTTTAAGCGAATGGTTTTTAGGACGAAACGGGCATGAAAGCGAACTGTCGTTTTTACAAAAGCAGACAAACGAAGCGATTCGGCGAATGACGCGCGTCGTTCAGCGCTTAGGGGAACGTCATCACCACTTCCGCAGCCGAAAAAAAGATTACTTGCATTTAGCGAAATGGTTTTCTTCATTAGAAACGATAGAAGAAGCGCATAAATTATCGGCGGTTGTGTTCGGCTGTTTTCATACAAAGCACATCGTCGCCGAAAACGATGCAACGGAAAATATGTACCGCGATATTTGGGAGGAACAGCCGGCAGAATGGCTCGTAAAACCGCGCGTTCGCCACTACCGAGAAAAGAAAAAGCCGGAAGCAATGATTGATCGGCGGAAAGAAAAAGAGGAAACGATGGCCGCCTACTTAGCAGCGAAACAACAGGAGGAAGAAGAACTCACACAGCTTATAAACGACGGAAAAATTGTACTTCAGGAGCTACCGGTCGTTGCTTCGCATATTCGCAAAACGCTGCTCGGGTGGATTGCAAAAGCGATGGGGCGAGAAGACCGGACGGTGCAAACGGAAAACGGATGGAAAGTGAAAGTAGTCCAACGTGAAGGGACGATTATACTGAAAGCAGAAGATGGTACGTTAATGATGCCAAATTACGAAATCCATTTGCTAGACTAGGAGAAGAGAGAATGGAAAAAGAGTTCGATGAGAAAGCGAAAGAAGCGTTAACGGAGCTGTTTGAACAGTTTTGGATTGTTCGGGAAAAAGAGCCGGAACTTTTTCAAAAAATACGGGAACGTGAAAAAGTGTTAAAGCGGTATGTGCAAGAGAAATTCGGCTATCGGCTCATTGTTCACCGCTATTTTGCTAAGCTCGAAAAAATACCAGCCGAACCAGAAGCGTGGATGGGAATGGAGTCGTTTCAAGAACCGCTCGACTACGCGTTATTTTGTTGCTTGTTAGCATATTTAGAAGGAAAAGCAGTCGAAGAAAAATTTTTATTGTCTGATGTATGCGAAGAAATAAAAGCGATGTATCCAGGCGAAACGGCGCTCGATTGGACGAACTACCAACATCGTCGCGCGTTAATTCGCGTCTTAAAAACAGCCGAGCAAATCGGGATTATACATCACGTCGACGGGGAAGTTGAGGCGTTTGCCAATCAAGAAGACGAAGAAGCGTTGTATGAAGTTCCTGTACTGTCCCGCTATTTTATGCGGTCCTATCCGAAAGACTTCATTCAATATGAAACGATCGAGCAACTGTTGGAGGAAGAGTGGAAAGTGTCACCCGACGACTACCGCCGCCACTTTATTTATCGGCAGCTCTTTTTATCTCCTGTTGTATATCGTCGGCAAAAAGACGACCCAAACTTTTATTATTTGCGCAACTTCCGCCATCGACTGCGCGATGACATCGAGGCGCATACCGATTTTCGCTACGAACTATATAAAAATGCAGCCTTGCTGACGATTCCAGAACGGCAACATGTGTATACGTTATTTCCAGATCAAAAGGGAACGTCGGATATTATCCTTCATTTTGCCTCTGTCGTTCGCGCTCATTTGGACAACTATCCACCGGATGAATACGGGCAAATCCACGTGACGATGTCCGATTTTCGGCAGCTGCTTCACCGGTGCAGCGAGCAGTATGGCGAAGGCTGGAGCAAAACGTATCGGGAAATGACGACGGCACAGCTCGCCTCTGAACTGCTCTCTGCTTTAAAAGACTGGAAGATGGCAGAATATGAACAGGAAACGGGCATGGTCGTGCTTTATCCGCTGCTTGGACGACTTGTCGGTCAATATCCAGACGACTTTACAACGAAAGGAAGAGACGATGATGACAAATAAATGGGTGCTTCATCGCGCGGGATTAATTAATTTTTGGTATTACGACGAACAATATTTCGAGTTTGCCGACGGCAAGTTGTTGTTGCGCGGGACGAACGGCTCTGGGAAGTCAGTAACGATGCAAAGCTTGCTTCCTGTCTTATTGGACGGAAAAAAAACGCCCGACCGGCTCGACCCGTTCGGTTCTCGGGCACGAAAAATGGAAGATTACTTGCTTGGCGAAAAGGAAATTGTCGATCGCGATGAGCGGACAGGCTATTTATTTTTAGAATATAAGCGAATGCAGACGGAACAATACGTAACGACAGGGATTGGCTTACGGGCAAAGCGGCAAAAAAATATGGACTTTTGGGGGTTCGTCATTTTTGATAACCGCCGCATCGGTCGCGATTTATTTTTATATAAAACGGAAAAATCAGCGGATGGAACGGAAAAAATCCCGCTCACCAAACGCGAACTGGCGAATGTACTTGGCAACGGCGGAACGGTCGTGGATTCACAAAAAGAATATATGGAGCTCGTCAATAAGCACGTCTTCCGATTTGAATCGATGGAGGCGTTTCAAGAATTAATTGAGCTATTGATTCAATTACGTAGCCCGAAGCTATCGAAGGATTTCAAGCCAACGGTCATTTACGAGATTTTAGAAAGCTCGCTCCCCGCGTTGACAGACGACGAGTTGCGCCATTTATCGGAAACGATTGAAAATATGGACCAAACGAAACAGCAGCTAGAGCAGCTAGAGCGCGATGAGCAATCACTAAAACGGCTTTGTGCGCAATATCGAGCGTATAACGAGTATATGATTGCGGAAAAAGCAAGCGAATGGATAAAGGCTGACAAACAAGTGAAGCGGCTAGCAGAAGAAGAAAAGCAATGGCTTGCGGAGGAACAGGAAAAGCAAGCGCACCTTGTCGATTTGAGCGAATACATTCAAACGCTTGCAAACGAACAGGACGTATTGCATCAACGAGAATTAGAATTAGCGAGCCACGAAGTGTTTCAAGCGGCGAAAGAATATGAGCGAGTCCAACAAGAAATACGCGACATTCATGACAAGCAACAAAAACTATTGCGGCAAATCGATGAAAAAGAGCAGCTCGAACGCCGCTATAAGCGCCAGTTAGAAGAAGACGAAGACCGGCGGTATCAGATAGAAAAGCAACTCACGCAGCAAGTAGAAGACTTACGGCATGATGCGATGGAAAGTTCCTTCTCTTCCCATGCTCTTAACGAAGCGGACTTTGCTCGACAGCGCCAAACGAAATTTGATTTTACCGTCTGGAAGCGAGAAGGACAAGAATACGTTGAAAAACTAGAACAAACGATTGCGCTTTGGCGCCGCCATGATGAAATGAAGGCGCGCTATGAAGAAACGAGTAAAGAGGCAGGGGAGCTGCAGCGGGAAGTAGACGAATTGCGCCATGAAGAAGCGAAATGGCTCGAACTGTTAGAAAACGAAAAAGCGCGTTTCCAACAAGAAGTATTTCGCTGGCTCGAACAATACCAAGACGTTTCCGTACCGGAACCCTCTGTCCAACTATTTTTACAGCGTCTTCACGAACTATACGAAACGTATCACGTCGATGAGATGAAGCAACCGTTTACGGAAGCGTATTACGAAGCACTCAATCGAAAAAACGAAGAAAAAATGAAGCAAAAGCATACGTGCACGTTATTGGAGGAAAAAATTGCTACAAAAGAAGCCGAATGGAACCAATGGAAAACGCAAAAAGACCCCGAGCTCATGCGCGATGAACAAACGATCGCAGCGCGGGCGGAGTTAGACGAAAAAGGGATTGCTTTTGTCCCGTTTTATGCAGGGGTGGAATTTCAAGACCATGTACCAGAACCGCTTCGGGAGCGGATTGAATCGGCATTGTATCATGCAGGGCTACTTGATGCGTTAATTACAGAAACCGATGTCGAAGTAGCGTGTGACCGAGTGATTGTTCCACGTCCTGTCGAACTGGCGCATACATTAGCAGACTATTTGCAGCCAGATGTAGATGAAGGATGCAAAGTGTCCAAAACGCGCATTAACGAAGTACTTCAAAGCATCGTTCTTGCCGATGGAGAAATGGACGGAACGTTTATGCTTCATGAAGAAGGGCGTTATACGCTCGGCTTAATCAAAGGGCATGCCCCGGCGCGGGAAAAAGCGTTGTTTATCGGACGCACTGCCCGCAAGCGTTGGCGGCTAGAAAAGATCGCCGCACTCGAAGCAGAACTCCACGAACTTCGCGCCCAGCTTCATGAGGGAACCGACATGCTAAAACAGCTCGAGCAGACGATTGCGCAAATAACCCGCTGGTTTCGTGCTTTTCCAACCGACCGCGACATGCGCGCAGCCTTTGAAGAACGAGAAAAAACGAAGCGAATGATAATAAGCAAACAACGCGAATGGGAAAAGAAAAACGAAAAGTTAGCCCAGCTTGCCCGCGATTGGCAACAAGCAAAACAAACGTTGCGCGAGCAAACCGAGGGGCTCGATTTAGAGTTTTCCAAGGACGGCTATGAACAGGCGCTTGTTTTTATGAAATCGTATATGCGTGGGCTTCATGAATTGCAAATGACCCATCGGGAGTTTCTCCATTTGCTCGACATGATTCATCATCGGACAGAGCAGTTAGAAACGTTGCAACAAGAAATCGATGAAACGAAAGGCGAACGGCATATGCTCGCAAAAGAGCAGCAAAAACTCGAACTGAAGCGACAAGAAATCGAGCGGACGCTGCAACTAATGGGCGCAGAAGAAGTTCAAGCGGAAATTCAGCGCGTCCGCGACCGGTTGGCATTTTTGCAGCGAGAAATGCCAGCGAAAATGAACGAGCGCATTGCGCTAGAGCATGAGCTGAAAGCCATTCGTGAAAAATGCGAACAGCTTTCGGTGAAAGAAACGTTCGCAAAGCGGCTAGCGGAGGCGTGGAAGCGGTCGTTTGCGCGAGAGCTTTCCCTTGAGCTTGTAGAGCTTCACGGTTCTGATTGGTTGGAAAAAGCAAAAGAAGCGATGCAGCAATACGGGGCGCTAGCGAAAGAAGCTCGAACGTCGCTTGTGAACCGATTAAATAGCGTCTTTTTCCAAGAGTCGGCGAATTTAACGGAATACCGGCTCAGCCAAGAGCCTGTCGCAGCTGAGGAGGACAATTTGTTTACGGATATCGAGCTAGATGAAGAAATGGAATTAAAAGTATCCGGATGGAGAGAAAAGCAAGACCGCATCGTCCTTTTGCTTGATTATAAAGGGCAGCGCGTATCACCATTTTATGTATTGCGTGAAATCGAGCACGACATTTTCTTGCAGCGGGAATATATGAAAGAGCAAGACCGCGAATTGTATGAAGAAATTATTTTAAAAACGATCGGTCGAATTTTGCGCAGCCGCATTCAACGGGCGGAGCGTTGGGTAAAAGATATGAACGAACTAATGCAACAGCTCGACACGTCTTCTGGGCTGGTGTTGTTTATTCAATGGAAGCCGCGCACCGCGGAAACGGAAGAAGAGATGGATACGAAAGAGCTTGTCGAGTTGTTGCGGATGAACTCGCGGCTATTAAAAGAGGAAGATTTGCAGCGAGTGACGAAACATTTCCGCTCGAAAATTCATCGAGCGCGCGAATTGCTAGAAGAGCGCGGCCAAGGCAATACGCTCCACCAAATTATTAAAGAAGTATTAGACTATCGGAAATGGTTTTCATTTACCCTTTATTACCAAAAAACGAATGAACCGAAACGAGAGTTGACGAACCAACGGTTCTATCAATTTAGCGGCGGGGAGAAAGCGATGGCGATGTATATTCCGTTGTTTGCCGCGACGTATTCGCGTTATCAAGAAGCAGCAGACGATGCGCCGTACATTATTTCGTTGGATGAAGCGTTCGCGGGGGTAGACGAAAATAATATTCGCAATATGTTCGGGCTTGTCGAGCAGCTTGGGTTTAACTATGTGATGAACTCGCAAGCGCTCTGGGGCGATTATGATACCGTTCCGGCGCTATCGATTTGCGAACTCGTTCGTCCGAAAAATGCTTCGTTCGTGACGGTCATTCGCTATTATTGGAACGGAAAAATAAAGCAGCTTGTTACGGATGAAAAGTTAGCGGCAATGATGAGAGGGGGATCGCATTGAATCGGGTAGAGGAAGCGGTGCAATTTTTTCGCGGTGAACGTTCGTTTCACCGCCTTTTTTGCGAAATGAAAAAGAAATACGAATCGCTTGGTCGCATAGGGGGCACGATTTCCGTTTCGTCTTTTTCGGCGGAGGAAAAGGAAGCGATCGCGTCGTTTTTTGGCAAAGAAATGAGCCGCGTGTCGCTCGCGGCGTTTGAACAACAGCTTGCGAATACAAGGTTTGCCGGCATTTCTCTCGTGGAGTTGCTGTCATGCTATTTTGGCGAGCCGCTCGTAACGAAAAAAGAGCAACAACAAGAAATAGAGCGGGAAAAGGAAGCCTATTTTACCCGGCTTATGAATACGTATCGAGCACAGCGCGATTGGTTGATGGCGGTAGAAAAGCAGCGGTTTGTGCAATTAGCGTATCAACAAAACCATCACGCGTTAGAGGCGGCGCTTTCTGCTGTTTGCCGCGCGCTCGAACAGCTTCCGTCCACCTACGTTCGCTTGCCCGTTTTTGCGCAAAAAGTAGCGAACGATCCGCATATGTTTGATTTGCATACACTTGCAGGGAAGCTATTGCTTTCGGCGCTCGAATTTTATACGGACACCGAGTACGACCTTTCGGCGGTCGAAGACGTGAACGAACTATTGCAGTCGTATCGGCTGTTGCGGGAAGATGTATTAAACTTTGTGACGTGCGCTGGCGTGATGGCAGAAACAGAGAAAGGCCGCCATCCTGTTTTCGCTGCCGCATGTGCAACGAATACGGCGCTAAATGTGCCGTTACGGGAAGTGATGCCGCTAGTGCGGGCGTATCCGTCCGTAGGAAACAACGTCTTTGTCGTCGAAAATGCCGGTGTGTTTTCGACGCTGTTAGATGCGAACGTACCGCTCATTAGCACAAACGGTCAATTGAATTTAGCGACGAGGTGGCTGTTTGATTTACTCGTAAAAGAAGGGGTTACCCTTTATTATTCGGGCGATTTTGACCCGGAAGGACTAAAAATGGCGCAGCGCCTTGTCGAGCGGTACGGTTCATCTGTTCGGCTTTGGCATTACGACTGTTCTGATTATTTGGCGACCAAACCGACCGTTCCGCTATCCGATGAACGTTTGACGAAACTGCAATCGGTGACGCTTCATGACTTGCAGCCAGTAAAACAAGAAATATTGCGGCGGAAAAAAGCAGGATACCAAGAGGCGCTTGTGGAACAGTTGAGGAGGGAGGTGAAGAGAAGGTAAAGGATCTATTTTTCGAATAATGCATTGACAGGCGTGAAGAAAAAGAATAAGATAAAGATATCAAATGTTTAAACTTTTAAACAAAAGAAAGGAAGAGGGGAATGGGACAAAAAGCGATCGAGGTGTTTCGATCGTGTATACCATTATTTCAAGCGCTAAGCGATCCTCATCGACAAGATATTGTATTGCTGCTTGCGGAACACGATAAGCTAACAGTCAATGAAATTACGGAAAGGTCAAGTTTATCGCGTCCAGCGATTTCCCACCATTTGAAAATTTTGCGCGACCAAGGATTAGTGTCGGTAGAACAAAAAGGGACATTGAGATACTATGTATTATCTATCGAAAAAGCTGTTGAATTATTGAAAGATTTGATTCATGCTGTCGAGAAGGAGTGCCTTTAGATATGCTAAAGGCCAACTTTTTCATTTTATATGTTTAAGTTTTTAAACATTTAAAAAAAGGAGATGTAGAGAATGAAAAAGAACGTATTAATCACAGGGGCATCAAGTGGAATTGGCTATGAATTTGCTGCACAATTTGCAAAGGAAGGGTATAACATTATTGCGGTAGCACGAAACAAGCAGAAGTTAGATGAACTAAAACGCCAGCTAGAAAAAACATACGGAATAGCAGTATGGATATATGCTAAAGATTTATCGAATCAAAACGAAGTTCATGATTTGTATGAAACATTAAAAAACGAACAGCTTGACATTCATATCCTCGTCAATAACGCAGGATTCGGGTTGTACGGAGAATTTGTGGAGACCGGGTTACAAGAAGAATTAAATATGATTGATCTAAATATAAAAACACTCACTCATTTGACGAAACTAGTCGTCGTAGATATGGTAAAAAGAAACGAAGGGAAAATTTTAAACGTTGCATCAACGGCTGCTTTCCAACCAGGACCATTAATGGCTGTATATTATGCGACGAAAGCGTATGTGTTATCTTTTTCAGAAGCGTTAAGTAACGAGTTGCGACACACGAATGTCACTGTGAGTGCGCTATGTCCAGGACCAACTGCGACAGGATTTGCGGATCGGGCGAACTTACAACAATCGAAATTGTTTAAAAGCGGTGTGATGGATGTTAAACAAGTGGTGGAGGCTGGGTACAAAGGGGTAATGAACAATAAAACCGTCATTATTCCGGGGATGGCGAATAAACTCCTTGCATTTAGTGTTCGTTTTATGTCACGTAAATTCGTTACGAATATTGTCAGAAAGGTTCAAGATCGGGTGTGACGAGGGTGAAATAAATGAACGAGTTGCTCAAGAAACAAAAACGTTATTTCCATACAGGAGAAACGCTTTCTCTTGATTTTCGTTTAAAACAGTTAACACGATTAAAAGAAACGATACAAAAATATGAACAGACGATTACTGATACGTTAAAAAAAGAGTTGCATAAATCACCGTTTGAAGCGTATACAACAGAAATCGGTATCGTTTATGAAGAGATTCGCTTTATCACGAAGCGACTGAGCGATTGGATGAAGCCACAACGTGTGCCGACACCGTTGACGCACTTCGGGTCAAAAAGTTACATATATCCAGAGCCATATGGAGTAAGCCTAATCATTGCGCCGTGGAACTATCCGTTTCAGCTTGCGATCAGTCCACTTATCGGCGCGATTGCGGCAGGAAATTGTGCGGTAGTGAAGCCGTCTGAATATACGCCAGAAATGTCGGCATTGCTGAAAACAATCATTTCAGAAGCGTTTCCAGAGGAGTATGTTGCTGTTGTAGAGGGAGGAGTAGACGTTAGCCAACAGCTGTTAGATTTACGTTTTGATCATATTTTTTTCACCGGAAGCGTGCCGGTCGGAAAAATCGTTATGGCAGCTGCGGCAAAGCATTTGACGCCTGTTACACTTGAACTTGGTGGGAAAAGTCCAGCGATTGTCGATGCTTCTGCCCGTATCGACTTGGCTGCGAAGCGGATCGTATGGGGGAAGTTTTTAAACGCTGGACAAACGTGTATTGCACCTGATTATGTGTTCGTGCATGCGTCTGTTAAATCGCTGCTTATTGAGCGAATGAAGCAGTATATTGAGCAATTGTACGGTGATAAAAATACGTACAGTCGTATAGTAACGGTGCGACATACAGAACGGCTTGTTCGTTTTTTAGTCAGCGGCACAGTTGTACACGGTGGAACATACGACATCGAGCAACGTTGGATTGAACCGACATTGCTTGACGATATAACATGGGATGATGCTGTGATGCAAGAAGAAATTTTCGGCCCTATCTTACCCATTCTCACGTTTCAGACGGTGGATGAAGCGATTCAAATGATCAATAATTACGAAAAACCGCTTGCGCTTTACTTGTTTTCAGAAGATCGCAATGTACAACGACAAGTATTGCAACAAGTTCGTTTCGGGGGCGGTTGCATTAACGATACGATCATGCATATTGCCCCCCCCCCCATTTGCCGTTTGGTGGCGTCGGACAAAGCGGCATCGGTGCATATCATGGAAAAGCAAGCTTTGATGCGTTTACTCATTACAAAAGCGTGCTCAAACAGACAACGAAATTTGATATCCCGTTGCGTTACCCAAACTTCCCAAATGCGCTCAAGTGGGTGCGGAAGCTGTTGAGATGAAAAAGTATTTTTCATGGGTATTTTTTGTTTTTGGAAATAAATTTGAACAAATTTCGAAAAAAATTTAACGAAAATGTGACAAAATTTCAAACGGACAACCTATTTCTTTTTGTATTTCCATGTATTATATAAAAGATAGCGCTTTTCTCGCACGATTTTTGATGTCGAGAAAAGTGTTTTTCTTTTTGTCAATGATTTTGCTTTTTGTTTCCCCCTCAATGCAGTTTCTTCCTTCCTTTTTTCGTCACAATTATTTTTACAATACATGTTAAAATCATTTCAAAAGTGTTAATACTACAAAGTTATTTAAATTCGTTCGTTTTGTATTTGTTTCTTTGTTCAATGAATCACAATTTTGTTGAGGTGAAAAATGATGAAGCGCTTGTTTTCCTTACTGGTAGTCGGATTGCTTCCGCTTCTTGCAGGCTGTGAGATGGTTGTGTTTCAACCGCAAGGACCAGCGGCACGAAGCATTACGGAGTTGATTAACTGGTCGATTTGGTGGATGCTTCTCGTCGTTGTCGTTGTATTTGCCTTGTTTGCTTACATTGTATGGAAATATCGGGATCGCCCTGAACGACAAGGGGAAGAGCCTCCTGAGGAGCACGGGAATGTGGTGCTTGAAATTGTATGGACAGTTATTCCGATTCTTATTGTTGTTGCGTTAACGATCCCAACTGTGAGAACATTATATGATTTAGAAAAGCCTCCGAAGGGGTACGAAGATCAAGATCCGCTTGTTATTCACGTGACATCAGCGGATTGGAAATGGATTTTTAGCTACCCAGAGCAAAATATTGAAACAGTGAACTACGTCAATATTCCTGTCAATCGTCTCGTGCTATTTAAAATGACTTCCGCATCGACTATGCAGTCATTTTGGGTGCCTGCGTTAGCGGGACAAAAATATACGATGAACAAAATGGAGACAGAATTGTACGTTGTTGCGGAACGTCCTGGTTCGTACGAAGGAAGAAATACAAACTTTAATGGACGTGGGTATGCGCATATGCAATTTGAAGTTTTAGCGCAAACGCCAAAAGAGTTTGACAAATGGGTACAAGAAGTAAAACAAACGGCACCGAAATTAACGAAAGAAAAATATGAAGAGCTGTTATTGCCAACCCATTTAGGACGATTGACGTTTGTTGATACACATTTACAATGGGTAAACCATGCTGATCCGCATTCAAAGACGTACACAAATCCAGAATTATATCGTGGGCATGGATACCAAGGAAAAATTTTTGACGAAAATGATCGACATACATCAAATGTGACAGATGATGAGCAACAAGCTTCTGAAAGCCATAGCGGAGGTGAACATCATGGGCATTAAGTGGAATGAAATATTTGTTGGGGGAGACCCGCTTCTTGTTGGTTCACAAATTGCGATTGTACTGACTGTCGTTGCGATTGTCGTTGGATTAACGTACTTTAAAAAATGGGGTTGGTTATGGCGTGAATGGTTAACGACCGTCGACCATAAAAAGATCGGGATTATGTACATTTTATCTGGTGTATTGATGTTTTTCCGTGGTGGCATAGACGGGTTGTTAATGAAGGCGCAAACGGCTCGGCCAGAAATGAACTTTTTAGATGCCCAACATTACAATGAAATTTTTACAACCCATGGCGTCATTATGATTTTATTTATGGCGATGCCCCTTTTGATCGGTTTAATGAACGTCGTCGTTCCGTTGCAGATCGGTGCGCGCGATGTTGCCTTTCCACAGTTGAACGCGCTTAGCTTTTGGTTGTTTTTTAGCGGGGCGATGTTATTTAACATTTCGTTCGTTGTTGGAGGGTCACCAGATGCAGGGTGGACATCATACTTCCCGCTTGCAGGAAAAGAATTTAGCCCAGGCATCGGGAATAACTACTATGCGATTGCATTACAAATTGCAGGTCTTGGGACGTTAATGACTGGTATTAATTTTATCGTCACGATTTTAAAAATGCGTGCACCGGGCATGACGTTAATGAAAATGCCGATGTTTACATGGACAACACTCATTACGTCAATCATTATCGTAGCGGCTTTTCCAATTTTCACAGTCGCTTTAGCATTAATGACGTTTGACCGCTTGTATGGAACACATTTCTTTACACTTTCTTCAGGCGGAAGTGATATGCTTTGGGCAAACTTATTCTGGCTTTGGGGTCATCCAGAAGTATATATTGTTATTTTACCTGCTTTTGGTATTTTCTCTGAAGTCATTGCGACATTTTCACGAAAAACGTTGTACGGATATACGTCGATGGTCATTTCGATCGTTGGCATTGCGTTTTTAAGTATGATCGTATGGGTGCACCATTTTTACACAATGGATGCAGGTCCTGCGGTAAACTCGTTTTTCTCGATTACAACGATGTTAATTGCTGTTCCAACCGGAGTGAAAATTTTCAACTGGCTATTTACGATGCGAAAAGGACGCATTCAATTTACAACAGCGATGTTATGGGCGCTTGCCTTTGTGCCTAACTTCGTCATCGGTGGCGTGACGGGGGTCATGTTGGCGATGGCAGCTGCAGACTATCAGTATCACAACACATTATTTTTAGTCGCACACTTCCATTACGTGTTAATTCCAGGTGTCGTGTTTGCGGTGTTTGCAGGATTGTATTATTGGTGGCCAAAAATGTTTGGTTTTATGTTAAACGAGAAACTTGGAAAATATCATTTCTGGTTGTTTACGATCGGATTTAACGTCACATTTATGCCGATGTTTTTCCTTGGTTTAAAAGGGGCGGTTCGTCGTGCGTATACGTATTCAGCAGAATCAGGTTTTGCGCCGCTATTTCTCGTTTCTGCGATCGGTTCGATCATTTTAGCGATCGGCTTTGCGGTATTTTGTTATAACATTTATTGGAGCTTCCGTTATGCGAAGCGCAATGTATCCCACGATCCATGGGATGCGCGCACGCTTGAATGGATGACAGCATCTCCAGTCCAGTTTTATAACTTTGCGGTCGTTCCAGAAGTGAAACAATTAGATGCGTTTTGGCATATGAAAAAACGTGGCGAAACGCTCACATTAAAAGAAAGCGACATAAAGAAAATTCATATGCCGAGCAACTCAGGCTTACCGTTTTATATGGCGGTTGTGTTTGGAATTACAGGTTTCTTCCTCGTCTTTGAAGCACATATCGCGGCAGCTGTTGCGGCAATTGGGATTGTTGTTGGGCTTATTATCCGTTCGTTTGATTATAATGACGGTTATTATGTAAGCGTCGATGAAATTAAACAAACAGAGCGGACGTGGAGAAACGTAGAAGGGGGGACGGAAAACCATGTCGGCTAACGTCAATCATTCGCTTCCACTAGAATATCAGACGGAACAAAACCGATTAAATATTTTAGGTTTTTGGATTTTTCTTGGGGCAGAAATTGTGCTATTTGCGACGTTGTTTGCTGTTTATGGGGTGTTAGGTCACCGCTATGCCGGTGGCCCAACGCCAAGCGATATTTTTAAGCTGAATGATGTGCTTATTGAAACGTTGTTGTTGTTGACAAGTAGTTTTACATGCGGTTTGGCAGTCTTTTTCATGCGACAACGCGATATGAAAAAGCTGCTTACTTGGTTCGTCATTACCCTTTTATTAGGGGCAGGATTTTTATTTATGGAAATTCGTGAGTTTATTCATTACGTGCATGAAGGAGCAACGATGCAAACGAGCGCGTTCTTATCGAGCTTTTTCGTTTTGCTTGGCACACACGGAGCGCACGTTACATTCGGGATCATTTGGGCAATCATGCTTATCATCCAGTTGCTCCAACGTGGATTGACGCCAGTTACCGCAAGGAAAATGTTTATTATTAGCTTATATTGGCATTTCCTTGATGTCGTTTGGATTTTTATTTTTACGTTCGTTTATTTAAAAGGGATGGTGGGGTAAATGGAACATAAAAGCAAATATCCCGTTAGCCACGTTGTCGGATTTTTATTTTCGCTTATTTTAACGTTTGTTGCGGTATTTGTCGCGTTGAAAATGAACGTATCGTATACGATTGTGATGTGGATCATCGGTTCACTCGCGGTTATTCAAGCCGGTCTTCAGCTATTTATGTTCATGCACGTAACGGAAGGCGAAGACGGAAAAACGAACGTTATTAATATGGCATATTCAGCGTTTGTTGCGATCATCATTGTCGCAGGCTCGATTTGGGTGTTAACATCTGGTCATGCGGCGCACTAAAAAACAACTGGTTATACGCCAGTTGTTTTTTTATACCTGTAAACACGTATATACATGTGTACTTCCATATTCTCTGCCATTCTTATTATAATGGGAAAAGAATAGGGAGGAGGGACGGGTGTGCGTACGTATGAAGAAACGTTGAGAAAGTTGTTTGTTAATTACACCATTGGTTCAATTTTAGCAGTGATTGGTGTCGGTAGCACGTTAATGGTGATGGCTTTAAACATTCGACAAGTAGATTTGCTTATGTTATTGCTCATTCAATTTTTTCTCGTTTTGTGTCATGCTGTTTATTGAATATCGTGCCTTTCAAAAAGATATTCATCCCATTCGTCTCATTTTTTACGAAACAAACGTTACGGAAGAACAATTTTATTGGGCGCTTGTCCGTGTGAAGCGTTTTCCATTGCTGACAGTGAGATTGATGAATTTTCACAGCTAACGAACGAATTTAACTATATGATTGATGTGATTGTTGAGCGGGATGAGAAAAATAAGCAATTATTAAATAGTTTCATTTCAGTTATGACGATAGCGCTTGATGCGCGCGATGAGTATACGGCAGGTCATTCACAGCGCGTTGCTGTATATGCTGTAGAAATTGGAAAGAGCTTAGGAATGACAGTTGAACAGCTCGTTCGTTTATATCGTTCTGTTATTTTGCATGACATCGGTAAAATTGATATTCCTGATCATATCTTGTTGAAAGACGGAAAGTTGACTGATGAAGAATTTGCGTGGATTAAAAAACATCCGGTGCTTGGTGAAAACATTATTCGCCAAGTGCAGCCAATTGAGGAAGTGCAAGATTTGCTTCCAGGCATTCGGTCACATCATGAGCGGATCGATGGAAAAGGGTATCCAGATGGGCTGAAAGGAGAAGACATTCCATTATTCGGGCGAATTATTGCGGTTGCCGATGCGTTTGATGCGATGACATCAGACCGCCCCTATCGAAAAGGAATGCACGTAGAAAAAGCGGTTTCGATTTTGTTAGAGGGTCGCGGGATACAATGGGATGCCCAAATGGTCGACTGTTTCATTGCGTTTTTGAAAGAAAGGGAGCAAGAAAAAGTGAGCTAGATGCTGACACGACGGCATCTATTTTTCTTTTTAGGTGATATACTAAAAGAAAAAGGATGTGAGATCGTGAAACGATTGATTGTAGTGTTTATCATTTTACTTGTCGGCTGTACAGCTCAACAAGACGAATCGAATGTTAAGCAGTTAGAGCAAATAATTGCCAAACAACAAACGACCATCGATCAACTACAAGAAAAAAATAAGCAACTTCAAAAAGAAAATGAACAATTAAAAAGTGAAGTAAACCAAATGACTTCATCTTCGCTTTTATCGGTCGCTTTAGACGTTGTGGAGGCGTTGAAAAATAAAGATATGAATGCGCTTGCATCTTACGTTCATTCTACAGCGGGTGTGCGCTTCAGTCCGTACGGGCATGTCGACGTTCAAAACGATTTACAGTTTTCTGCTTCTCAACTTCCATCCCTTTGGTCTTCGACGCAAGTGTATCAATGGGGCGTATATGACGGTTCAGGTGACCCGATTCAGTTTACTTTTCAAGACTATTTCGATCGCTTCGTCTATGATGTCGATTTTGCGAATCCGCATATGATTGGAAACAATGTTGCTGTTGGCACAGGAAATATGATTAATAACATTCAACAAGTATATTCGAACAGTTCATTCATTGAGTTTCACTTTACAGGTTTTGACCCGCAATATAACGGCATGGATTGGCGAAGTTTACGTCTTGTTTTTGAACAAGAAAACGGTCAATGGAAACTTGTCGGCATCATTCATGATGAATGGACGACATAACATATACAAAAGGTGTCCGGATAGGGACACCTTTTGTATTACTCACCTTTTAGTTGTTTCAGTTGTTGTTCGACTTCTATATCAAATGATTGAGGGGGCAACGTTTGAATGGCTGAGCGAGCTTTTGCTTCTGCTTCAAGTAACATTACTTTTTCTTCCATACGTGCGAAGCCTTTTACGATATGATCGTAATGGAAAGACGTGATCGCCTCATCCATTTGTTTCATCGTTTCAGCGACATAAAAGCGCGTCATTAATTGCATTTGTTTCAATTTTAATTGCTCGTACGTTTCGTACAATTGTTTCACTTTTTCTGTTAAAACAGTTGTTTTTTCTTTTAATGTGCTGTATTGTTGCGTATATAGTTCTAATTTTTTTTCATAGGCGACTTTTTCTTGAAGGGCCATCTTTGCGATCGGCTCTTCATTTTTTTCTACAGCTAATTTTGCTTGGCGAGCCCGCTTTGCGATCATTTCTTCTGCATCTGCGATGAGACGCTCATATTTTTGTTCTAGCACAAACTGTTGTGCCAATGCTTGTTGTGCTTGTTCAAGCTGTTCTTCTAGTTCACGAATGTACTGTTTCGTCATGCGAATCGGATCTTCGCATTTGTCAATGGTGTCATGTATGTCAGCAAGAACGACATGTTTTACGCGTTTAAAAATGCCCATATCACTTTTCCTCCTTTTGGATTGTTTTTTCCCATTCATCTAAAAAGCTATCGTTTTGAATAGGTGAGACAAATGGTGCAAATTCAGGTGTCGGCTTTGTTTTGTTTCTTAGTAAAACGTACGCTGCAATGATCGCTAAGACGGCGAGCAACGTTTTTGGTAAAAGCGCAATGAGCCCAATTGCCATCAGCGCACCGCCAATCCACTTCCCACCACCGCGCTTCGTTTTCCAAACGATCCATCCGATGATGACTAATGCCAGCTGAAGAAGGAAAAGAATCCATCCGAACATTGGCATACCGTGTGGTCGCATCATTTGTGGACCGTGATGACCGAACGCCCGATGATGTTTACCCATTCCCATCATGTGTTCTGCTGGCATTCGTCCGCTCCAACCGATGTGCATGAAATAAGTAGCGATGTGCGCGAATACGGCGATGACAACTAGTCCACCGATCAAGAAGAAAACCGTTCGTTTTTTCACATCTATCACCTCCTTCGTTATTTACAGTTTGAATTGTACAAGAGAAAAGAGAAAATTAGGTGAAAAAGAAAAAACGTGCAACATATTTATGCACGTTTATCATTTGGAAAAGTGATCGTGAATGTCGTTCCTTTCCCCACTTCGCTCTGTACTTGAATGTTTCCTTCATGTGCTTCGACAATCCATTTTGCGATGGAAAGCCCAAGTCCGTGTCCGCCAATTTGTCGTGTCCGCGCTTTGTCTGCACGATAAAATCGGTCAAAAATGCGGGGAAGATGCTCAGGAGCAATTCCAATACCTGTATCAGCCACAGAGATGGTTACTACTTTTCGTTGTTTTATTACGTGTTGAGCTAACGATAGGGAAACTGTTCCGCCTTCAGGTGTATATTTGATGGCATTATCAAGCAAAATGTACAACAGCTGTGTACATTTGTCCTTGTCTCCAACAAATTCAATTTGTTCAGACGCATGAAACTGAAGCGTAATGTTCTTTTTATTTGCAAGCTCTTGTAACGACTGTAACGTACGTTCTGCACATGCACGTAGTTCAAACGGTTTTCTTTCAATTTGTAGCTTTGCATCGTCTGTACGCGCAAGGGTGAGAAGGTTATTAATGAGCTTTGTCATTCGTTTCGTTTCGTCTCCTAGACGTTCAATTGTTTTTTGGCTGAATGGATCGGACGTTAATGACTCATCCATTTTCAACGCTTCAACAGATGAATAAATGACGCTAAGTGGGGTTCTTAGTTCATGGGAAGCGTCCGCCACAAATTGACGTTGCCGATTGTAGGCATCTTGAATGGGGATGAGCGCTCGTTTGGACATAAAATAACTAAAAGCGACGGCCACCGCAATAAACAGCACCCCGAGCCCTAATAAAATGAATGTAGACCATTTCAGCAAACGAAACATGCTTGTCACATCCATACCGACATATAAAACACCGACGAGCTGCCGCTCAACAATGACCGGGCGAGCGACAGTTAATATTTTCAATGTGTCTGCACGGAAGCGTTTTAATTCATGGTGGTGATGGGGGACGTGAATCTCTACATATTTTAATTCGTTTTTTTCTGGTGTCCACGGTTGAAGCGTCGAAAGGAGCAGCGGCCGCAATCCTCTATTTACTTCATCTCCCATCATCAATCGTCCACGTGTATCAATGACGTAAAAAAATAGTTGATCTTCACTTAAAAATATGACGTTTTGATCGCTAGACCACCCGATAAACGATTGCTCTTCTAGCATGTTTTCAATCGTTTGACCTTCTTGTTCGGCGATCGTTCGAATGCGTCGCTCCTGATCATTTGTAATAACGGTATGAATAAGAAAAGAAACAACCGCGATAAAGATGGCTAAAAAAGCGATAAGAATACCGCTATATGTGGCAGTTAATCGCCATTGTGTGCGGCGAAACATATCGGAATGATGAAACAAAGATCGTATACTATTTTTCAATGGTATATCCCACCCCGCGCACCGTTTTAATGAGTTGTTGTTGTTCATCGCCAATTTTTTTACGCAATAGCTTAACGGTTGCGTCAATCGTTTTCATCGATACGTCCGCATCGTATCCCCAAATGCGATCAAGAATAATGTCGCGTGTTAGAACACGTCCTCTATTTTGTAATAATAAATCAAGTAGTTGAAATTCACGTGGGGTTAATATAATTTGTTCACCATCTTTCAACAGTGTATGGCTTGTACGATTGACCTCAAACGCTCCCCAGCGAACAATTTCTTCTTGAATCGGTGCGAACGTGCGCCGGGACAATGCTTTCAGCCGCGCCATAAGCTCGTCGATTTCAAACGGTTTCACTAAATAATCGTCCGCTCCGGCTTCCAGTCCTTCAACACGATCTTGAACCGCATCTTTTGCGGTTAACATTAAAATCGCTCCGTGATAACCATGTTTTCTTAAACGTTGACATACGCTCACCCCATCGCCATTTGGCAACATCCAATCTAAAATGATCACATCATAAAACGAAGCGAGGGCATAATCGTAGGCATCTTCTCCTTCCTGTACCCAATCAACATGTTCGACACCTTTTTTCTTTAATAAATGGACAATGAGTTCACCTAAATATACATCGTCTTCAGCAAGCAACACTTTCATCCTCATCACCTTTTTTCTTTCATGATATCAAATGTTGATGAAAAATGAGTGAAAATGAAGAAATGAGATCAGAAAAATAGAAGTGATTAGGAAAAGCGAGGAGTCATTATTTTCTACAAACATAAATACAAAAGTGCTCGAATACATTTTGCTTGTATTAATCTTAGCGACTGTGATAAAAATTTGGTATGAAATGTTCAAGTAAGCTGGCTCCGTTGAGTCGGCTTTATTTTGTTCATTGCAATGGTTGTGAAAATTTGGTATGATGTTAAATGGTGGAAAAATAAAATAAATAGGATGATGGGGATGAAACGAGCACGTATTATTTATAATCCGACGTCGGGAAGGGAAGTATTTAAAAAGCATTTGCCTGATGTACTGATTCGGTTAGAACAAGCAGGATATGAAACGTCATGTCATGCGACAACAGGGGCAGGGGATGCGACAGAGGCGGCAAGAAAAGCAGTTGAGCGAGAATTTGACCTTGTTATTGCCGCAGGTGGCGATGGAACGATTAATGAGGTCGTAAATGGGCTAGCTGATGCGTCATATCGTCCGAACCTTGGCATTATTCCAGTCGGAACGACGAACGACTTCGCCCGCGCGATCGGTGTACCGCGCTCGATTGAAGGCGCGTGTGATGTGATCATTCACGGAGAAGCGGTGCCGATTGATATTGGAGCGGTAACGAACGAAGGAAAGACGCATTATTTTGTTAACATTGCTGGTGGCGGACGTTTGACGGAATTAACGTACGAAGTGCCAAGCAAATTGAAAACGATGATTGGTCAACTCGCCTATTATTTAAAAGGAATTGAAATGCTTCCTTCCTTGCACCCTGTCCATGTCAAAATCGAGTACGATGGAAAAATGTTTGAAGGGGCTGTCATGCTGTTTCTCGTTTCACTTACGAACTCTGTCGGCGGCTTTGAAAAATTAGCCCCAAACTCATCGTTAAACGACGGCATGTTTGATTTAATCATTTTGAAAGAAACGAACTTAGCTGAATTTATTAAAATTGCAACGCTCGCCTTGCGCGGTGAACATATTCACGACCCGCACGTCATTTATACGAAAGCAAACCGCGTCAAAGTGTACACGGAAGAAAACATGCAGCTTAATTTAGACGGGGAGTATGGCGGCATGCTTCCGGGCGAATTTGTTAACTTATATCGCCATATGAATGTATTTGTTCCGAAAGAAAAAGCTGAGCAAATGAGAACAGGGGAGTGAACCTGTTCTTTTTTGTTCGACTATGCTACAATCTTGACAGCATTTCGCGGAAGGGGAAAGACAAATGGAAACACCAGTAGCAAAAAACGAATATTATGACGTCGTATTTGAAGATTTAACGCACGACGGGGCAGGGGTGGCGAAAATCGATGGTTTTCCAATTTTCGTTCCAAACGGTTTACCCAGTGAAAAAGCGAAAGTGAAAGTTATCAAAGTAAATTGATGCGGCGATTAACCCGGGAAACAGTGGCGGAGCATTGATTAATAGCGCTGGACAAGTTGTTGGAATTAATAGTCTCAAAATTTCAGAAGATGGTGTAGAGGGATTAGGTTTTGCGATTCCGAGTGAAGATGTGAAGCCTATTGTGGAAGATTTATTGCAATACGGAGAAGTGAAACGACCCTATCTTGGGGTAGGATTGCGGAATGTAAGCGATTTTTCAGCAGCGATTCTCGACATGATCTTAAAAATGCTTCCTGAATATGCAAAACAAGTGGCAAGCCCGCTTGCGAATATTGATAAGATTACGATCGTTGATACAGGTTCAAGCGGTGCAAATGGTGGAGCCAACAAAGTCACCGGCTATGCGACAAATTTAATGGCGATGCTGCAGGAGTCGCTTAAAGCGTCTTCCGGCATCGATGTGAAAGAACTGCTTGAGAACTTCTCAGGAAAAGGCAATGTGAAAAACAGCATCGATCAGTTGACGCAGGAAATGCGGGACAAAAGAAAACAAACGGAGAATCATAAATTTATAACAATGAAAAGTTGTTCTTGATCAAACGTCAAGGCGGCTTTTTTTATTTTGGAAGAAATTACGTTATCTTTATAGCGAAAAAGAGAAATGACGGTTGCAAGCAATCGTCATCATCCATTATTGGTGAATCATGTTTTTCTCTTAAAACAAGAAGGATTTTCTATGACAACATTAGAATTAAGTTTACAAACATGGATTCCATAAAATAGATGATTGTTTTCATAAATCCTTACGACGATTACATATTTTTGTGAGGAGGGCTTCTAACTCTTATCTAAATTTGTTTATTGGAGGGATTAAATGACGGAGAATCAGTTAAAATGGAGCGGTTTTTTTGTAACCGTAATAGGAGTTGTTGGATTGGTTCTCATTTTTTTTAGTGTTGATTTTGGAACGTCCTTGGCAGACTCATGGGTAGCAAAGCAAGGCGGAGCGAGTACGGAGCGTTATCATATCATATTAGAAAGTTATATTCATAGCTTTCTCATTGCTGGAAGCATACTATTTGGATTCAGTCTCTTATTCGCTATTTTTACTTATTTTGCGTTTATGTTGTTACCCAAAAGGTAGAAATTTACTGAACGAACGATTGGTTTGGTTTTAAGGAGAAAAAGATGGAGCGCCTGTTTCCTAGGCGTTTTTTTATTTCACAAAAACTGACACGAAAAAAATTACAAAAAAGTGTAGGGCAAACGGCTAATGATTTCGTCTATATAAGTGAAGACAGATAGAAAGGGGGAGAGTGAGATTCAGGACGAAGCATTAATCGCGAAAGCAAGGAAAGGAGACGAGCATGCCTTTCGCTTGTTAATCGAGAAATACCGTGATTATTTATTTAAAACGGTGTACTCGATTATTCGCAACGAAAAAGATGCTGAGGATGTTACGCAGGAAGTATTTGTGCGGATTTATCTTTCACTCTCCCGATATCAGTCACAAGGCTTTAAAACATGGATGACGCGCATTGCTGTGAACTACGCGATTGATGTCAAGCGGAAAATGCAGCGGCAGCTTGAAGAAGTAATGGAATCCATTGAGGCCGAAGCCGATGAAAGGGTTGAGGTTTCGGTTATTAAAAAAGAGGAGCGAGAACGAATTCGCCAACGTCTTGAGGAAATTCCGCTTAACTATCGAGATGTTATTTACGCTTATTACATAGATGAAAAATCGTATCAACAAATTGCGAAAGAACAAAATGTCGAAGTGAAAACCGTCGAGACAAAGCTTTACAGAGCACGCAGCTGGCTAAGAAAACATTGGAAGGAGGAGGATTTTCAATGAGTCATTACACGAACGAAGAATGGCGGCAGTTCATTTGTGATGTACTGCCAGAAGAAAAAAGAGAGGAAATGGAGAGCCACCTTTATAGTTGTGATCAATGCTTAGCGGTATATATGGAGCTCATTGAAGAAAATGCTTCCGACTTGCCGAATCCTTCCGATGAAGCTGTTTCAGCCGATGTCATCCTTGCACAAGTTGAACTATATGCAAAGCCAAAGCGTACGAAGCAGTCACAGACGAAGCAAAAAATGCTTCATTACGGAATTGCCGCGGCGATTACGATCGGGTTTATGTCTTCGGGAATTTTTCAATTAGTCACAAATGCCGGCGTTGTTGGAACAGATTTATCAGAAAACAGGCCGGCCTATACGGAACAATGGATGGATAAAACATTATCATTTCTCGATTGGCTAAAGGTAAATCAAAAGGAGGAAGGGAATAATCGATGAACAAAAATTCGTTAGTTGCGTTCTTTTTATCATTTATCCCTGGTGCTGGGCATTTTTATTTAAATAAAAAAGCAAGGGGAGTGTTTTATAGCTTTTCCTTTTTTGCGCCGATTGTGCTCGCGGTCGGTCTTGTCTTCTTGACACATAATAGTGAACCGCTGGCGATCGTCCTCTTTTCTTTATTGATTTGGTTGATCAGTATTTTAGATATGATTCTTACACTCATCAGAAGACAGCCGGAGCATACACTTGTCCAGGGAGAGGGTTTACAGGCAAATCAGGAAAACGAGAAGTTTTACACTATTCTTCTTTCCTTCATTCCCGGGCTCGGGCACTTCCAGCTCGGCTTGATGAACCGGGGGTTAACGTTATTAATCAGCTTCTTTGGGCTTATGATCATGATATTTTTTGTAACGGTATTGATGCATGAAGGCAGCTTCTTAGTTTTTTTAGGAATTTTGCCGATCATTTGGATTTACAACATGTTTGATGTTGTTCAACAGCTCAATCGAAAACAAAACGGCGAGTCACTGGTCGATCGAACGATTTTCGAAGATTTTGAAGCGAAACGCGAGGATGGAAGGAAAAGCAAAACACTTGCGACTCTCCTTTCGATTTTTCCGGGTGCGGGTCATATGTACTTAGGATTACAGCGCAGAGGCTTGCAGTTAATGGCCGCCTTTTTGCTGGCGATTTATGTGATGGATGTGTTAAGACTGTCTGCCTTTTTCTTCCTTATTCCGCTCATTTGGTTTTACAGCTTTTTTGACGCATTGCAGAAGGCGTCGAAGTATGGCGAAGAAGAGCTTGAGGATCAGCCGATCGTTTCCTACTTTATCAATCATCAAAGATGGGTTGGATTCGGATTATTGTTGTTAGGTCTTTATTATTTGCTTGACAGCATCCTGCTTCCAGCATTTGCTTCGCATCTATCAAAGCTATTACAAATCGATATTTATTACTGGTACAATCAATTTTTCCAAACAACGATCGTTTGCATTTTGTTAATTGGCGGCGGCTTCAAGCTGCTTTTAGGCAGTAAAGAGAAGAAAGGAGAGGAGAGGAAATGAGAAAATGGCGCATTGGGACGGTGTCAATGGGCGCCTCCCTTATTTTGCTTGGCATCGTGTTGTTTATTTCTCAATGGGAAGGAATGGGAGCTGCAGACATTTTTGCGAGCTGGTGGCCGTTTCTCTTAGTGTTGCTTGGCGCTGAAATTCTTGTGTATCTTTATTTTTCGAAGCAGGAAAATACATTGATCAAATATGATTTTTTGAGCATCATCTTTATCGGGGTGCTCGGTTCGGTAGCCGTTTTATTTGTATTGCTTTCATCAACAGGAATATGGCAAGAAATTCGCACGGTCGTTAGTGCAGAAACGAAAGTCTTTCACCTGCCGAATGTCCGGCAGTCTGTTTCGCCTGAGATGAAGAGAATTGTCTTACAAACAGGGAGCCAACCGATTGTGATTGAAGGAGGCAGCAACGGTGAAATTCAAATCTTTGGAACATATCAATCTCTTTCAGCCAACGACATCAAAAAGCAGGAAGATTATGTTGTGATGAATATTGTCGGGGATACGATGTATATTACTATAAAAGAAATGCCGCAGAAGGAAGGACTGTTTCATACGGTGAACGCGATGACCCCGACTGTCGTTATTCCGCAGCATCTTTCGCTCGAAGTACGCGGGAACTATAATTCAGTGCTTCTTTATCCGCGGAAGCTTGCCGCCAATTGGACTGTTTCAAAAGCGGAGGATGTTCAGATTGGCCTTGATAAAAATACAGATATTCTCGTAACAGCTGTGACGCGTGAGAGTTTAGAAGACGGAAATATCGCGTGGCAAAGAGAAAGCGGAGAGACAGAAAAAACGTTGCCGGAGCAAACGTTTAAAGGCAAGGTTCAATTAGGGGACGGAACTCATCATATTTATGTTTTTGATTCACAGCATGCAGCGGTGCATGTGTCAAATTAAGTAACTAAGAACCACCGAGGTGTCAGCGTATTTTTAATGAAAACTTTTGCCCGTTTTTGATATAATATTTCAGCTATAACATCTTTCCGCATTTAATTTATACGAAGGCGAACCGCATTAAAGTCACCTCGCCAAACAAAATCCAGCTTAATTTAGATGGCGAGTGCGGCGGACTGTTGCCTGGCGAGTTCGTCAACTTGTATCAACATCTTGAAGTATTTGTACCAAAGGAAAAAGCAGAACAAATGAGAGCAGGATATTAGCGCGGAGCACATAGTGGTGCTGGAGCTGCCTGATAAGTGTCTGACCTCACATCCATTTCACGATATATGATGTTGCGGGGTCTGACACTTTGCTTTTGGTCAGCCTCGGGCACCCTATATGGTAACAGCGCTGTGACCTGTTCTCTTTTTGTGTCCGAAGCGATTGTATGATACAATCAGTGCAGCATTTTCACGAAAAGGAAGTAGGAACGATGACAAAAGTAGAAGCTCCAGTTGCGAAAAATGAATACTATGACGTCACTTTTGAAGATTTAACGCATGACGGCGCCGGTGTTGCGAAAATCGACGGATTTCCGATTTTCGTTGCCAACGGGCTGCCGGGAGAAAAAGCGAAAATTAAGGTAATTAAAGTGAAAAAAGGATATGGCTACGGCCGCTTAATTGAGCTGTATGAACCGAGCCCGGATCGCGTTGACGCGCCGTGTCCGATTTATAAACAATGCGGCGGATGCCAGCTTCAGCATTTAAGCTATGAAGGACAGCTAAAGGCAAAGCACAAGCATGTGAAAGAAGTGCTTGCGCGCATCGGGAAGATTGAGGATGTCACGGTTCATCCTGTGCTTGGCATGAGCAATCCGTGGCGCTATCGCAATAAGGCGCAAGTGCCGGTCGGCGAGCGCGAAGGCGGACTTGTCGCCGGCTTCTACCAGCAGCGCAGCCATGAAATCATCGATATGGAGTCTTGTCTCATCCAGCAGGAAATGAACGATGTTGTTGTGCAAACGGTGAAAAAGATTTGCGAAAAATATGGTGTGAAGGCGTACAACGAACAAACACACAAAGGTGTGCTCCGCCACATTATGGCGCGTTACGGGGCAGTGACAAAAGAGGTAATGGTTGTCCTGATTACGCGTACGGAAGAGTTGCCGCATAAAAAGAAAATCGTTCAAGAAATTATTGAAACGGTACCAAATGTGAAGTCCATTATTCAAAACATCAATCCGAAACGGACAAATGTCATTATGGGCGACGAGACGAAAGTGTTGTGGGGAGCTGAATACATTTACGATTACATCGGTGACATTCAATTCGCGATCTCGGCCCGTTCCTTCTATCAAGTGAACCCGGAACAGACGAAAGTGCTGTATGAAAAGGCGCTCGAATATGCGGAGTTAACAGGTGAAGAAACCGTCATTGACGCTTACTGCGGCATTGGAACAATTTCTCTTTTCTTGGCGAAAAAAGCGAAAAAAGTGTACGGTGTCGAAGTCGTTCCAGAAGCGATTGAAGACGCTAAACGCAACGCGAAGCTGAACGGCATCGACAACGCCGAATTTGCCGTCGGTGAAGCGGAAGTCGTCATTCCGAAATGGTACGAACAAGGCATCGAAGCTGACTGCATCGTCGTTGACCCGCCGCGCAAAGGCTGCGATGAATCATTGCTACAAACGATGATCACCATGAAACCGGAGCGAATCGTCTACGTCTCATGCAATCCCGCAACACTCGCACGTGATTTGCGCATCCTCGAAGACGGCGGGTATAAGACACTCGAAGTGCAGCCGGTCGACATGTTTCCGCATACGAATCATGTCGAGTGTTGTGCGTTGCTTATAAAAAAATGGCTCTGTTAATGTTTAATGTTGATTTTTTCAATAAAATGTTAGGGAACCATCTTTTGGTTCCCTAATTCTCAATAAACCAGTCTATTAGATATTCAATAAAGATGTTTGTTTTATATGTTCATACTCATTGTAATGGTTCTATTTTTGAATCCTAATTTTTCGTACAGTTTAATCGCTTGATTTCCTGCATATACACTTAAGCGAACCTCTGAATATCCATCTTGTTTAAGATGTTCGATACCAGTTTCCAACAATTGTTTGGAAATTCCATTTCCCCTAAATTCCTCTAACACAAACAATTCATAAATAAATCCATATATCTTTTCAGTAAATTGGTCTTTACTTGTTCCTATAAGAATCCAACCCATTAGATTATCGCCTTCAGTTGCTATCAAATAATAGCTTCCTTTCTGCAATAATGGTTCAATAAGTTGTTTGACTTTTTCATCTGACGGTTTTGCTTCGCCTAATGTACCTTCGAATAATGCTTGTGGTGAAAGTGATAAAACCTTTTTATATTCCGAATCGTTTGGTTTTCTAATTTCCATAAATTGAGTTCTCCTCTCCCAATATTTATAAGCCGATTTCCCGTTAATGACTTTTTTAAGCACTGAACTTAGATAGACGGAGACTTTCAAAAGTTTCTGTCATTTCAAATACAAATGATGTAAGCAGAAGCTCTTTTATATGTTGCTTGGTATTTTCGTTACTGCGGCTATCTACAAATAAGAACCAAGCAAGGTAATTATCAAGATATTTTGTAGCCACACCTTTAAAACGGTCAATCCACTTCTTCATCCGAGAATGAAAACTGTTGACATTTTGAATGTGATATAAGCCTTTTATAACGTGCTTTCCATCATCGGATTTGATTCGGTAATGCTTTAACCCTTTTTCTTTTGCATAGGTTTTGTATGCTCTCCAAGCATCTGTAACAAGCACATTGTCAGACGATAGTTTAGTACCAATGATAGTTTCAATTTTGGTTTTTACAATACGCCCCATACAAGATACTTTGGAGACGGTTGCTTTTGTACGGTCTCTTGCAACAAGAACACATACTTGTTCGTGGCTGATTCCTCTGTGTTTGGATTTTCCTCCACGTTTTCGAGGCTTCCGTTCTGTAATGCCACGTTGCCCTTTTTGAGAGTACAAGAAATAGGTCTCGTCAACTTCAATGATACCTTCAAAATGGTCAAAATCCATTTGCTTTAAGGCGGATAGCAGTTTATGTCTCCAGTAAAAAAGTGTAACCCAAGTAACCCCTACGATTTCAGCCGATTTACGCAGGGAGTAGCCTTTGAACATACAATCCACAAATGTAATCCATTCATCACCTTTTCGGGTGCGATAAAGAACGGTGTTAGTCGTATCCGTAAAGGTTTTAAGGCAACTTTTACAACGATACCGTTGACGACCCTTGACTTTTCCGAATCGAACAACGTGTTCAGATGTACAATGGGGACACTCGAAACCATCTTTAAAACGAGTTTCCCTCATTTCGTTAATCAATCTACCACCAACGGAAGAGGTCGGGTCAACATAACGTTTTACCCATTGATATACTTGTTCCCTTTTAGTATGGGGTAACTTGTCGATGTATTTTAATAGGTTACTGAACGCTTTGTCCATCATTAACACTACCGAACATTTGTTCTAATTGTAATTATAGAAAGAACTTGGTTGGGTTTCAAATATCAACAATGTTCTTTAACAGAGCCAAAAAAATAAATATTTGGAAAAGCGCGTTTCTGAAAATCAACGAAACGGGCTTTTCCTATATCCTTTATTCATTTAAAAAATCATTTGCAGATAATAAATTTTCGGTGAACCGTCTTCTTTTATTTCGATTCGATCAACCAAACGGTGAAGCATCTCAGGGGTTAATTTATTAAAATGTATATATTCTTTTAATTCATTTTTTATATACATGCGCCTTAAAACCATGACTTCTGTATGAACACCTTTTTTCATGGCTATACTGCTCCTAAATATTTCTATGCGTTTGTCATGGACACGCCCGACGTATAAGCTCGTCAAAGGAGACGCTAAGCGTCAAGCTGCTTTTCAAAGAGAACTTGAATTTATAAAAAAAAACTAATTACCGAGAATGCCATGCTGTTTTATGTGGATGAGACACATGTTCGTGCTTATCAAGCGCTACGTACGACATGGGCAGAAGTAGGGAATCAAAAACAAGTGCCAAGCTACGGACACCATGACCACGTTTCTATTTTTGGCGCCGTCGATGTTCAACAAGGCGATGTGGTATTTCATCGTGCATCATCCGCCAATGCCGAAACGTTCCTCGACTTTTTGCGCCGATTGAAAGAGAAATATACGGACCGATTCCTCGTGCTTGTGTTGGACAATGCGCGTATTCATCATGCCAAGATGGTGCAAGCCTTTCTTGATGGCGAGGAAGGCGATGCTTTTCATTTCATCTTTTTGCCACCGTATTCTCCACAGTTGAACCCGATTGAACGGTTGTGGAAGTGGTTGAAAGATGAGGTGATTGCCAACGTTTTTCACAAGGATCAAAATGACATTGCCCAATCC
>NZ_MQAD01000018.1:0-28559 GCF_001996285.1 Anoxybacillus kestanbolensis
TGACGCTTAGCGTCTCCTTTGACGAGCTTATACGTCGGACGTGTCCATGACAAACGAAGACGATGCAATAACTTACGAATGCCTTCACGTGACATCGAAACGCCATAGGTTTGTTGAATGTAAGATTGTAAAATGCGCGTGTTCCATGACGAAGCGATGCCCCAGCCAGCATCCACAGGTGTAGTAGTTAAAACGAGTTGTCTGATTTCTTGTTGTTGTTCTTCCGTAAGAAATGGCACGCGACCAGGTGGTAAGCGACGATCGAGTAGATGATCGAGCCCACCTTGATTAAAACGTGCAACGTAGAGGGCAACCGATTGACGGCATACGTTGACCATTTTTGCGACATCTTTACCGAGGTGACCTTCCATAACAAGACGAACAGCGGTCACCCGAACACGAAGGGAAGCATCTTTGATTTTCCGTTCTTGTTTCCGAAGTGTTCGAGGCGTCCAGCCGTGGTCATTTGTAATTTTAAGACGTTTCATGTCCTTTCCGCTCCTTTTACACATGAGTATTTAGGAGCAGTATAGCCATGAAAAAATGTGTTCATACAGAAGTCATCGTTTTAAAGTGCATGTATATACTTATTGTTTCATTTTTTCTTATAGATGCCATTTTTAACTCTTAGCCAATTTCCACTACGAGCTACTGCATACCACATTGAGTTATTTGGCGGTTTTTTATAGAAATTAAATTTTTCATTATAATAAGGAGAAACCTTAAATAGATCAACTAATTCTTGTATAGTGTAGGTTTTACCCGGCTCCACTTTCTTTTCAAATTCTATAATGAATCGAAGAGTCTGTTCATTTAACGAATATTTCTCTTGCATAGTCCTCTCTCCTAAAAATTTTAATAACTTTATTATTATAACACCTTGCGAACAGTGCCAGGCACTATTCGATATAGATTCAAGTTGAGTTTCCGACATATCTCATCATGAATAGAAGACCGCTTTTCTGCCATAAGCGGCAAATTTAATCTTGGTTCATTTTTTCCACTAGAATCTTTTCTATCTAGAGTATTTAACATGTTCACCAAGAAGTCTCCCACTTCTAAGCAACGTGTAGGTGGGAGAGGTTCATTAAAAATACACAATAAAAACAGGAAGTAGAAAAATTGCGAACGAGAGTAGGATGTTGTAAGCAAGCATGCATAAAAAAAGCTGACTGATTTTACAGTGCAGCTTTCTCATTTCTATACAATCAATCTTTGACAAAATTCAAACAGGGACACACATGTAATCGCCATACAAATATTAATATTTACGTTCAAATGCATACTCTTTGATGGTTGCAACAATTTGCTCGAAGGAATATCGATGATTCACTACATCAACAACAAATTCAATGGCATCATCTTGCGGCATCGTAAAATAGTATCCATTGTATTTTAAAAATTGAACAAGTGCTACAAAGGCAGTTCTTTTGTTTGCATTATGAAAACAATGGTTCTTAGCCAAAGACTCAAATAATGCTGCCGCTTTTTCAAAAATAGTAGGATAAGCATCTTTACCAAACGCACTTTGTTGTGAACGGTAGACAGCCGATTCTAACAATGCAGGTTCTTTTATCCCTTTCAGCTCATTTGGAGAATATTTTCCAATAATGAAAAAATTAATCGCAACGACTTCTTCTACGGTTAGATATCTCATCGATCAATAAGCCCCTTGATGGTCTCATCATATTCTTCAAGAGTTTCGTTTAATACTTCAAAAAAATCTTGGGAGATTCCTTTTGGCAAATCAACTTTTTTACTTTTCTTTATAACAATTTTATCCTCTTCAAGCTCCATTTGTATTTCATCTCCTTGATGAATACCAAGCTTATTTAGAAACTCCATTGGAAAGGTAACCCCAAGTGAATTGCCAACTTTTAATACTTTTCGTTCTGCGCTTAACATTTACCTCACCTCTTTATTATAACTGTTATAACAATTATAACACGAATTAGATTTATAAAAAAGGTTATAGAAGAAAATCTTGAAGTACAACGTTCCACTCCAAATAAGCTTTTGTAGACTAAATTCAAAGTTTTATTTTCTAATTCAGCGATTCTATGCACCAATTGCCTTATTAAATACTGTCTCACAGTTTTTTGAACCGATATCGAAAGCTTTTGCACCACTTCTTATGAACAATAAAGCTGATTACAATCCATCTTTGAAATACTTTTTGATCTCGCTTTCCACCCTATCTCTATTTACAGAAACGAATTATAAACTCCCCTTGCGAACAGTGCCTGGCACTGTTCGCTAAATTTGACTTTCATTTTCGATGTAATTATAATGGCTACAACGAGAAGGTGAGTAGTCACTTCTCCATTGCAGATCATATCTTAAAAATCGGCTCTTCGAAGAGCTCATTTTTTCGTGTTAGTTGTAACCGATTTGATTATAACGATGTCTATTCTTGCGGACGTTGTAACCAAGATAGTTACATTTGCTCTGAAAAATTTATGAAAAGAAAGGAAGGATATTTTCAATGTCAATCGTCGTTACTGGCGCTACTGGTCAACTCGGAGGTTTAGTTATTCAACATTTACTCAAAAAAGTGCCTGCAAGTCAAATCATTGCCATTGCCCGTAATGTGGAAAAAGCCTCCGCTCTTGCCGATCAAGGAGTGGAAGTTCGTTACGGTGATTATGATGATTCGGAATCTCTTGAAAAGGCTTTTGCTGGCGCTGCCAAGCTGCTCTTTATCTCAAGTCCGGACACTGATAATACGCTCCGTATCGTTCAACATGCAAATGTCGTAAAAGCAGCCAGAGATGCAGGAGTAAAACATATTGCTTATACTGGGTATGCCTTCGCTGAGGAAGCAAAGCTACCCCTTGCACACGTTCACTTAGCTACGGAATATGCGATTCGTACCACTAACATTCCATATACGTTCCTGCGCAATGCTTTATATACGGAATTGTTTGTGAATGAGGGTCTGCGCGCATCCGTAGAGTCTGGAGCACTGGTTACGAATGCAGGAAACGGAATCATAAATTCAGTAACCCGCAATGATCTTGCCTTGGCTGCGGCGACAGTTCTTACAGAGGAAGGACATGAAAATAAGACATATAACCTTGTTTCCAATCAACCTTGGAGCTTTGACGATCTTGCCCAAATCCTCTCGGAGGTTTCCGGCAAAAAAGTCGTGCATCAACCTGTCTCATTTGAAGAAGAGAAAAATATTCTCGTAAACGCTGGTCTCCCTGAGCCTATTGCCGAACTTACGGCAGTTATCTATGACGCGGTTTCTAAAGGTGAAACGTCCAAAACGTCAGATGATCTACAAAAACTTATCGGATCGTTGACCCCTCTTAAAGAAACCGTAAAGCAAGCTTTGCAAATTTAAGGATTGCTTATATACAAATAAGTTGAATAAAAAACAGGTCACTTAACCGTATATCCAATGTGACCTGTTTTTTTCTTTCTATTCCTTATTCCTAGCGAACAGTGCCAAGCACTGTTCGCTATGGTGCGCTTACTATATAAGAATTCATTAAGGTGCTAATAATTTTTATGCATTCATAATCTTGGCAAACTTGCTTTTCAGCAATTCCTTCCGCTTCTCATAGAACTCTTCGAAATTAGAAAAATCTAAGTCAACATCTGGAATATAATGTACTTGCTTATAATGATTTATGTCAGAGACTCCCTTAAAATGTAATAGACGTAGTGACAAGCATATATACAACATTTTCATAATTAAGTTTAAACATTACGCACAAAAATATGTATCTTTATCCTAACTAATATTTACAAAATATTCTGTCGAACTCTGTCACACACACAAAAAAACAGAAGCCCTACAGCTTCTGTCTTAGATGAATTATTAACGGCTTAGTGCCCGCAGCATAAACTGATTCACATCTTTCTCCGGTCCGATGAATTCGATGTTGGTGCCGATCGCTTCAAAGTGTTTGCGGGCGAAGTCGATTTTCGCTCTTTCTTCTGGACGTAAAAATTCTTCAATTTCCGTGCCTTTTGTTTCAAGAACAAAATATAGTTTTTCTTCTCCATCTTTGTCAATGACAAGCGCCCAGTCTGGGTTGTACGAACCGATTGGGGTGTCGATTTTAAACCAGCTTGGCAGCTTGACGTATACTTTGACGTTTTCGTCGTTTTCAAAGCGCTGGGCGAAGCTTGCTTCAATATCCGAATCATAAACGACATAATCAAACGGTGACTTCTCGCTGCGAATGGCATTGTCGTTTAAGTAGGCCAGCAGCTCTTCGTTTTGGAACAATTCGACGGCATAATACGCATCGTCGCCGATTTTGTAATATTTGACACCGTCATTGAGCAATAATCTCATTTCCCGCTGGATGATTTTCGTCACTTCTTCAATAAACTTTTGCGGGTTGTTTTTAAAATCGTCAAGGCGCTTGCAGCCAGTTAAAATTTCCACAATCGTCTTCCGTGTTAAATTTGTACGATTTTGCAGTTCTGTTATAATATCCGGCAATGTATGATGAGCGGTAACATAATCTTCGACACGCTCACTCACCGTTTGCGCATGAATTCCTTCCACTTTGTCCATCGTCACTTGATCTTTTCGGCTTAAAATACGAATTTTATGAATCGGCGGCATTTTTTGAATGCTTGCAATGCTTTTCTTAATTAATTGTTCGCTATCGAATTCAACAGAATAGACAGTTTTATATTTTATTCTCTCCCACAACTGAATAAACTCTTCACTATCTAAAATCGCTTTATTCAATTGAACTTTTTTTCGATCGTTTGCATTTTTTATCGGCAAGCGTTGTAAATAGTGTCTTATTTCTTTTATAATCGCTTGTTTCCAAGGTTGAAACTCATCACTGAAGTTTAATTCATGCTTGTCTAACGCTTCTTTTAATGATGGCTTTGCCTTTCCATTTTCGTCAATATAATCATGTTGTTTCAGTTCTTCATATAATTTTGCCGACAACTCATACCCCATTTGCACAGGTTCTTCTGTATCTGGATCGATATACACTAGCTTCGCAAACACATGCTTTTCGAATTTGCCAAATGTCACTCCTGTCTCCTCTTCTATTTCCTTTTGCAATGAGGCAACAAATTCTTCATATGATTCATTGGCCATAACCGTTAACGTGTTAACGTTATAGTCTTGGACACGTTCCCCGTTTTGGTTTACTGCTAAACGTAAGCCGCGGCCAATCTCCTGCCGCCTTGATACATATGTCCCTGCTGAATCTTTTAATGTACAGATTTGAAACACATTCGGGTTATCCCATCCTTCACGCAGCGCCGAGTGTGAGAAAATAAAGCGAAGCGGCTCGTCTAAGCTTAATAAGCGCTCTTTGTCTTTCATAATCAAATTGTACACATCTGTATCCGCTTCTGTATTTCCCTTTGTATCTTTTAACCTTCCTTTTTTATCTTGCGCAAAATATCCGTTATGAATTTTCTCTATGTCCATATCAACATCGATGTCATTAAATAATGTACGATATTTTGGCTTCTGAATTAATTTCTTGTATTCTTCTTCAAATATGATGGCATATTTTCCTTTAATCGGATTACCATCTTTATCATAATCACGATAGTTGGCCACCTTATCAATAAAGAAAAGACTTAACACTTTAATGCCGCGCAGTCTTAGACGCAGTTCTTTATCTAGATGCTCCTCAATCGTTTTGCGGATTTGATATCGTTTAATCGTATCATCGTCAATATCGCCAATGACGTCACCTACTCGCAAATAATGACCGTTTACTTCAATGGACTCATTTCCTTCTGTCCAATCAATTTGTTCAACAATATAACCGCGGTACAATTCCCGTTCTCCGGAAATATCGTATAAGTCGTCCCCATATTTTACTGTTTTCGTTGTTCGTTTCACTTTGCCGCGCGTTTCAACATCAAGTTCAATTTTTGCTTTTCCTTCTTTTACTTCTACTAATTTTATATAAGGGACGTTAAATGATTCTTCAGAACGGACGGACATTACTTCAATTTTCTTTACGAGTTTTTGATTATAGGCATCCACTGCATCAAGACGGTACACCATGTTGTATTTATCGACATGGGTAGCCGAATAACGCAACGTACATAACGGATTTAGCGATGCGATCGCCTCTTTGGACTTCGGTGTCGTATCGACACTTTGCGGCTCATCGATGATGACAATCGGATTCGTTTGTTGAATGAACTCTATCGGACGATAACCGTTTAGTCGGTCGTTCGTCCGGTGAATAACGTTTGCTTTATCTTCTTTTTCCGGGTCTTCAAAACTTTTACGGAAAGCATCGATATTAATAATCATCACTTGAATCGTTGTTGCCGTCGCAAAGTTACGCACTTTATCGAGCTTTTGCGAATCATAAATGAAGTACTCTAACGGCGTACGGTTGTACAACTCGTCAAAATGCTCTTTCGTAATTTGCAATGACTTATACACACCTTCGCGAATCGCCACAGATGGCACGACAATGACAAACTTTGTAAAACCGTAATGTTTATTTAATTCATAAATCGTCCGTAAATACACATACGTTTTCCCGGTCCCCGTCTCCATTTCGACAGTAAAATTCATCCCATCGAGCGTTTCGCTGCGCGGCAAACCGTTCTTCATTTGGATGGCTTGGACATTTTTTAAAATTTCTTGAGGCGTAAGGTCTAAACGGTTTCCTACGCCTAAAGCTGTTTGAATCATCCCTGCTTCTTCTTGCGTTCCGTAATATACGGTAAAATTGGACTGTTTCATTTGTTGGCCTTTAAAAATTTGCACAACGGAATCAATCGCCTGCTTTTGGTAGTCTAAGTCAGAAATAAACTTTAACTTCATGGCTTATACACTCCTAACGTCCGTGATTCCGTTCTTTTTCAATGTTTGAATCGCATTTGTTTTCACTGAATCATTGATGAAACCAGACTCTTTGAAAATCACTTTTGGTGTCATGTGCTCTGACTGATGTTTCATCATTTCATTAACAATGTCTAAGTCAATTTCATTTTCTAAGCATAATAAGACAGAACCAAAACCGACGTTGTAAATCGTTTTACCCTTATAGTCAATCTCTTCGATTGACGTTGTGAGCGGCAAACCGATTTTAAGTAAAATTTCATACAATAAGTCTTCTTTCGTACGGTCTTCTTTGATGTTGTTCTGTAAATCGAAAAGGGTTTGCTCCAGATTCTCGAAATCAGGGTCCCACGTTTTGACGTTAGAAGAATCAAGTTTAAATACTTTAAAGCCAATATCTAAATTTGTTTTCCCTGTTTCTTGAACGATTTTTTCACCAGCGCGGCGGATACGTTCTTTCCCGATTTCACAAATGTTTTTATATCCCGCTTTATACGCCTCTGATTTTTCATCTGTTTTCTCCGGTAATTGCACCATGATAAATTTGCGATTTCCTCCGTCTTCGGCGTTTAATTGCATTACCGCGTGGGCGGTGGTAGCAGAGCCGGAGAAGAAATCAAGAACTATATCGTCGTGTTGGGTAACTGTGAGAAGCAATTGGGCTACTAAATCTACAGATTTAGGTGATGGAAACAACTTAGATTTTGTTGAGAACAATGAAGAGAATGCCATCTGTCCTTTTTCAGTATAGAATAACTTATCCAAAAAAATTGTTTTTAACATTTTTTTTGCGCCATTAGCATAGTTTTTTCTATAAATTTTCCATTTACCCTTGTTAGTTTTTCTAGCGACCAATAAATGAATATCTTTTAGAGCTTTTGACTTATCCCACGTCCAACATCCTTCGTACCCATCGTCCCAAATCGGCTCGACAGTTATATTATAGCCGTCCTTATATTCAAGGGATATTTCTGATGTAACTGGATTTACATAAATAGGATAAAAGAGGTTTTTACGATTATGTTTACCGAATTCCCTATGTGTGTTTCTTAATTCAATAAGTCTATATCTCCCCTGCTCATCTTGCTCTGGGTAGTCATTAACTATTTGTTCTTCGTCTTTTTGAATAGAAAAATAACCTTGCTCGAGGTTATTTTTTGAGTATACCAGTATGTATTCATGATTAGTTGCAAAATATTTATCCTGAGAACGACCTTTTGGATTACATAAAACCGTGATTTGAGCTACAAAGTTTTTTTCTCCAAATATTTCGTCGCAAATTTTTTTTAAATTAGTAACCTCATTATCGTCAATACTAATAAATAAAACACCATCCTCTCTCAATAAATTCCTCGCTAATTTCAATCTAGGATACATCATATTCAACCAATCGGTATGAAATCTTCCGCTCGTTTCCGTATTAGACTTTTTTGTTTGCTGAGTCATTTCCTTGTAATTTTTAATATTATCACGAAAATCATCTTTGTATACAAAGTCTTTCCCCGTATTGTACGGCGGGTCGATATAAATCATTTTAATCTTGCCAAAATACGATTTTTGTAACAGCTTTAGTACTTCGAGGTTGTCTCCTTCAATATAAAGGTTTTCCGTTGTATCCCAGTTTTTGCTTGATGCTTTGTCTGGTCTAAGTGTTCCCGTTGATGGCGTTTGCGCGAGTTTCATTGCCTGCGTTTTGCCGTGCCATGTGAATTCATATCGTTCGTTGCGTTTTTCAATTTCTTCTCCAAGCACAAGTTTTAATTTTTCAAAGTCGATTTTTCCTTCGGTGACGACTTCTGGGAATAATTGCTTGAGTGACTCAATATTTGCTTTGACTAAATCCATCGATTTTCCGTCTAGTTTTTCCATCGTTTGTCTCCTTTCATCGCAATTGTTGTTTTAACTGCTCGATTTGTTTCGTTAGCTGTTGAATTTTAATGTTCATCTCTACTTTTCTATTAAATTGCGTTTCTTTGTTCATTTTATTTTTCCATTTCGTTATTTCCGCTTCGTGTGCTTGGATTTGCGCAATGAGCTGCCGTGCTCCTTCGTCTTCTGCAACGATAAACGCTCCGACAGCCTTCGTATGCTGAAACGCTTGTACCGCTAAATGAATGTCTTTATAAAACTGAAAAAAATGAGAAAATGACATGTTTGTAATATGAATCGTTTTTATAAACTGATGGATCGTTTCACTATCGTCGTCTAATTGAAACCAAGGAGTGTAATACGATTCTTCCAGTACAACCTGCGACATATCTACTTTATTTAATCGTTTTAAGCATGTGCCGATTTGAAAGTTTCCTTGCTTTTCAAAGACAATGACGACAGGGTTCGGAAGCGCCCCTTGGATGATTTCACCGATGACAGGCAGATGATTGTCTTTCGCTTCCTCCCTCAGTTGAATCGTAATAAACATAACCCCTTCATAATGGTATTCTTCGTTGATAAATGGCTGGATATTGATCGTACTTGGGGTTAATAAATAACTTAATTCCATGCACGAAAGCCGGTTCTGTAAAAATAAAGCGAAATTCTTCTAACTGAGAAAGCTCTTTCTTTAATTCGACAAACGCATATAAAGTAAAATGTGCAGCAGCAACGGATAACTTACTGCCCTTTGTAATATATTCTTTCAAGACATCTCCCACTAAACCCGTTTGTTTATTATCAATAATTCCTCTCGACATCTTTCGATCTGAACTCCTTTATTCGAATGCCTACCACTTCAACATGTTGGGACGTAAAAATCATCTAAACATTCTTTTGTGTCGACATAGTCATATTATACTAAAATAAAAACCGGAAAATATGTCGAATTATGTTGATAAAATAGTAATATCACCTGTAAGATAAACAGAATCTTTCGACCTCAGTTTTTAGATAGTAACTATTGTCCCCTAGATCAATCCATCTCTCTAAATTTGTCGGTATCGACAACAAAATTCACAAGACTTACTCCTTTAGGTAGTTGTTCAATTAGCTTTTCTACAGGAGAAGCAGGAGGAATATCATCTCCATCATCATCCATACAAGTTAACATAAGTATCAATGCTCCCTCTGTCATCTCTACCGCATTTGTCTCCATAAGTAAAGCAGCCTGAAATGTCTGGAAAATTAACGATATAACCGTTATCTTCTTTACTATTTTCAATGATAGAATAAAATTCATATACAGCCATTTAAACTCATCCATTGTTGTTCGTTGAAATACTTTCTATTTAATTTGAGGATCAATCTCTCTCCCCAATATATTGTTCATACAACCTCTCCGTTTCCTCCTCCATCTCTTCCACCAGCCGCTTCGGATAGACCACTTTCGCATCGGCGCCCCATGAAAGCAGCCAGCGCACGAGCCCTTTGCTGATGATGGCACTTGTGATTAAGCGAAAATGTTCGTCGTCCACCCTTTTGATGTCGGCATGGAGGCCAAAGCGATCAATCACAGCGGGAGCCAAATCATTTTTAAAAATCACTTCAATGGAAGACTCTTCCCCGCCAAACATGAAAAACAACAGATTGCGATACTTGTTGATATCAAAGCCTGGCTGCACGGCAAATTTCTGCTCCAGCATGCGGATATCCCTGATCCGGTCAATCCGGTAATGATGGATGTCCTCCTCCATCACGTTATAGCCAATCAAATAATACATCTCTTCATTCCAAATGATTCCATAAGGATGGATAAGATATTGTTTAGGATCGGGACTTCCAGATAGCACAAATTCTTTCTCCACCGAGTAACGGCCATATTGGAACTGAATGACCTTCTTTTCCGCAATAGCCTGGTGGATCGTTTGAACCGTCTTGGCAAATAAAGGACTATCAATTTTCGCAAAGGTATGTACCAACTGATTTTCTAATAGGATCGCTTCATTTTCGGACACGAACTTTTTTAATTTTCCTATAATTTTCTCCGTTTCTTGCTCTGAAATGAAACGGGCCGAAGAAATGGCATCCATCATATAGCGCAACTCATGGATTTCAAAAAATCGATCAGCAATCCAATAATGTATAAATTGATTTCTTCCGCTTTGGCTAGTTTCGACCTTGATGAACGATTCCTCTGAAGTTAAAAACTTCAAATCATTTCGAACCGCTTTTAATCCGCCTTCTATTTGATGCATCTCCAAATATTGCAAAATATCTTCAATCGACTTCGGATGTTGTTTGGAAGAATATTTCCATAAATATTCAATAATCGCCAAGATTCGTCTATACTTCATTCAACCACCGCTTTTCTATCAATTATTAATCCTATTATAAAACAATTATTAGTTCTTTTTATGCACCAATAAAAAGTAATTAAGAAAATCTTATGAATCCGCATAAATGAGCAAGTGCCAAAATCCGAATATGTTCGATTTTGGCACAAATATCATCAGGTATTGTCGAATTTTGGCTTTTTTAATTATTTTTTTAACTACAAATTTTTTCCTTATGTCGAGCATATCACGCGGCATCTATTAAAACGTCACTTTTACAGGATGATCTTCTTGGTAGTCCATTTGATCCCAAGAGAAAATGTGCAATGTCATTTCGAAGTTTTCTTTTAACTCAGGGAATTCATATCCTTCGAATTCTTGGATTTCTAATTTCGCAGTGGCCGATTTGCCCGGAGCTACTTCTTGGCTCATGACTAACAATGTTTCATCAACCATGCGGCCATCTGCGGAAACGCTGCGTGCCTGTACTTCGATAGAATCTTGGCGTTTGTTTTCAACATCGAAAATGACTTCAATGGATTTGCCCCAAATTGGATCTTCTTTCTTCACAATTTTCACAAGTGTCGCTTTCACATTTTCATTATCCACAATCACTTGATTAATCTCGTTTACCTTTTCATCTTCTTTCGTTTCTTCCGCTGTTTGTTCCGTTTCTGTGTTTTCCACTTTTCCGTTCACATTTTCTTCCGTTGTCTCACCACATGCGGCTAATAAAAGGAGCAACATCAACATCGCAATAGGATAATAGAATTTTTTCATCGTCAGTACCTCCTCGCATTTATTCCGTTTCCAAATCCTCTAAATCTTTCGGATAATTCACTTCGTTGATGATTTCGTTTGTCGCTTCGTCTTTCACTACAATTTTGACATTATAGTTTTCCGGATCAGCACCGTTAAATAGCTGATACATGGCGCCTGATAACCCTAAGCCAAAAACAGCGAATCCATCAAAACTGTTTTCATACGCATCTTTGTCCACCACTAATGTAAATTCAGTGAATTTCTTGTTATGTTGAATATCTTTAATGGATGCAAAATCTTCACCATTTTTCAATTCCTCAATGGATTCAAGCAAAGAGTCTTCCATCTCGGCCATCATTTCTTTATGCTTCGCTTTTGACATTTTGTAAGTCACAGAGCCATTTTCGTTTTTCGTTACTTCGATGCCTTCCTCTTTGGCTTCAGCAATTGCCGCATCAATGTCCCCATCTTCAAAAAAGCTAGCTGGCAACGTCACTTCCACATTCAATAACCCTTTATCAACACTGATGCCTTCACTTTCTTTTTGTTGTTGCTCTGCCTCGTTTGCCTTGCTCTCCTCATTGGCGTTACAAGCCGTAAGAAGGAGAATCATTAATAAGAATGCTGCAAATGTAATTTTTTTCATGTTGTACCTCCGTAATAAAATTTTTCATTCTCAATTAGACTTCACCTTCAAGAATTCCTGTCATTAACGTATAATCAAGAACAATTTTTATGATAAATGAATCTGTCTTTCCTGAAAGGCCTTTTACGTCATTTCGGAAGATTTTTTTGGGAAAAGGGGAAAATTCTTTATTTTGGTTGTGGGGAGCGTGCTAAAACGTGGAGTTCATAAAAAAAGCGCCCAAAATAGCGCTTCTGCTTTGAAGGTATTGTAACATTTACCTCTTGTGCGGATAGCGTTCACTCTTGTTCGGATAACGGGGTAGCTTGCGCAGATGAAGCTCCTTCTTGCTCAGATAACAACTCAACTCGCGCGGATACAATCTCCTCTTGCTCACGCTAATGCAATCAATCCTTGTTAGGATAATATGGTCCATAAAAAAACGCTCATCTTCACCTACTGAGCGTTTTCCTCCTTCTACACCCACTCCACATCTTGAAAACTTTAAGACTCTTCTATCTCCGTCCCTTTTTTAAATTCCACCAATCTCGCAAAGGCGCGCCAGTAATGGTAGACGAGACGGTCAATCCATAGAAGCGCCTGAACGTTGGACATGGCCACTTCCAATTTTGTTTCTCTTACCGCCGTTCGCTCATAATATTTTCTTCTGCGCACTCGTCTTTCTTCTGCAATTTTCTGGGCCGTTTTTTCCAACACCTGCTCCATTTCGATCAATTTTTCTTCGCTGGCATAACTTTCATTAATCTGCTCCAGTGTTTTATGCCATTTCTTCATCAATTTTTCGTGATGGAAAATGCCTTCCACCTTTTGCTGCTCCCTCAATACACTCACTAGCCGTGTGATATGATCCAATACATGAATGATGGCGACATGTTGATTGCGTAACTTCGTTGAATCGGACTGCACTTCATTAAGGAATTTACGAACGGAAAGAATCGCTTCCTCCACATCCCTCACCTTTTTCTCAAAACTGCTCGTGACCTTTTTCGCATCTAACAATTCCAAAATCGCATCGGTCAATTGCTTCATGATTTGAAGCAGCGTTTGATAAGCCACTTCCAAGGCGGCCGATGGAATGGATACCAATTGATCGTCGAGGTTGCGGGTCAGCGCATTGGCCTTTTCCGGCAGCAGCTTCAAAAGCAACATGGAGAACTGCTTCGTAAACGGCACGAAAATGATGGCGCCGAGCACGCTGAAAAGGGTATGGAACAGCGCAAGCCCCACCGTTTCATCGAAGCTGCCCACCAGCGCAACCGTAAAGAATTTCACAAACTGCAAAATATAACCTATAAAAATTGTCACGATAACAGCCGTCACAACATTAAACAACAAATGGGTTGCCGCTGTCCGTTTTGCTGCGATGGATTGGCGAACAGTGACAGGCACTGAAAAGCAGGTTCGTTATAAAAAAACAGCATCACATTTCGATCGTTGAATTATTGCTTTCTTGTCTTTCACTTTTTTTACGGAAATATGTGGCCACAATCGGTCCAGAGATGTTATGCCAAACGCTGAAGATCGCACTTGGAACAGCGGCAAGCGGCGAAAAATGTGCTGTCGCCAATGCAGCGCCAAGTCCAGAATTTTGCATGCCGACCTCAATGGAGATCGCTTTTTGTTTCGGTTCGGACATTCTTAGCAGCCTTGCAAGCCAATAGCCGATCAATAATCCAAGCCCGTTATGAACAACGACGATCAGGAAAATAATAAACCCGCTTTTCGCAATCGCCTGCTGATTCAAACCAACGACAGCAGCCACGATAGCCACAATGGCAATAACCGAAACGAGCGGAAGAATTTGAACGCTCGCTTTTACTTGCTTTTGAAACATCATTTGAACGATTAATCCAAGGATAATAGGAATAAGTACAACCTTGACAATGGACCAAAACAGAGCCCCAGCTGAAACGGACAGCCATTTTCCTGCAAGCAACAAAATGAGCGCTGGTGTCAAAATCGGGGCAAGCAATGTTGACACGGATGTAACAGCAACCGAAAGCACTGTATCTCCTTTTGCCAAGTATGTCATAACATTTGAAGCGGTACCCCCCGGACAGCAGCCGACAAGAATGATGCCGAGCGCTACTTCACGTGAAACGGGCAATAAGGTAGCGAGTAAAAAGGCCAAAAGCGGCATAATAAGAAATTGGGCAAGTACTCCAATGAGCACTTCTTTCGGGCGCGTGAAGACTTCCTTAAAATCGTTGGCCGATAATGTCAGTCCCATCCCGAACATGACGATACCAAGTAATGGTACGATGTAAGGAGCGATCCATGTAAATGCTTGTGGCTCAAAAAAAGCAAGAGCCGCGAATAATAATACCCAAATTGCAAATGTGTTGCTAACAAAGTTGCTGAATTTTATAAGAGCTCCCATCTTTCCTTCTCCTTCCAAACGATGATGTAAAGAATATTATATATTTATTATTCAGAAAATTCAAATTGAAATTATCTTAATTTGACTAAACGATTTTGTATATATAAATCCAACTTAAGCTTTCGACATATGAACCCGTGCGACTCGTTGGAGTACGTTTTCTGGCATATCCGCAATGTATTCCAAAAAAGAAATGATCGATTCTCGTATTTCTTCTCGAGTCGCATAAAAACGGTTAACAATTACACTTTCTTTCATCCACTTCCATATACGTTCGCACAAATTTAAATTCGGTGAATACGGTGGCAAAAATAAAAGAGTGAGACGTTTTCGATGTTTTTCTAAGAACGGCTTTAGAATGACGGCATGATGAATTCTTGCATTGTCCAGGATCATGACAATGTTTTTCTTCGGATATTGAGAAAGAATATATTCCAAAAATTGTTGAAACCATTGTTCATTACACTTCGCTGCTTCCATGCACAAAAATTCGCCATTCATGACATTGAGTGCACCAAATAAAGAAACCGTTGCATGATGTCCATGCGTAAGAACTTGTTTTTGTTTTCCTTTCAAGCTCCATGTGGCATGGAGAGCCTGGTAATCACGAATATGACTCTCATCTTCGTACATTAACACCATGTCTTCGGAGACGTTTTTTTTAACTCTTGAACATGTTCTTGAAATTCTTGTTGTTTCCGAGGGTTTGCACGCTTTAAGGTATACGTTGGGCGTGTATAACGAAATCCCCATCGATGAAGCATTTTAGTAATGCCATACCGAGTTATGGATGCATTCCATTTTCCTTCCAATACATGTTGGATGATGCGTGTATCCCAATACGCTTCTACTCCAAACTCTTCTTGGGCAGGAGTGGACATCAAAATCATGTTCTTGAGCTGAGTTTCTTCCTTTTCGGACAGATACGGTTTTTTACCCAGAGCGTAACGGCGTTCTAGTAATGCGTCCATGCCGCCTTCATTAAATTTTTGAACATAAGAAGAGACCGAATGTCGATGGAGATTCAACAGTTGAGCCACTTGCAATCCCATATAGCCTTGCATGACCAAGCGAATAGCAGCGACTCGTTTTGACGTATTAGCGTTTTTTGAGCACGTTCACATGCTTGTAGACGTTCAACCGTCCAACCATGGTCATTCGTAATTTGCAGAGTTTTTCTCATATCTATCCGCTCCTTTGTAATTATCATTAGGGGCAGTATAGACAGATGACAGCTATATTTAAACATGTAGAGAAATCAAGTTTGACTTATATAGGTACCACCAATAACTTTGTGTTAAAATAGTATAACAGTAAAAATTTTCTTTTTAAATCATTAGGTAAGGTATTTTTTAAAACAAAAGCGCATTATGAAAAGGGAGAGGATTTTAATGAAAGAAGAAATCAAATGGAGGATCACCTTTAAGCATGGCTTGCTTAGGAATATTTTTAGGCGGTTGGGGAGTCTTTTTGAAAGCTATTTTCACCGCTTTTTTAAAATTTCCTAAAATAAACTTTTTAACAAAATTAACCATTATAGATCATTTTCTGAATTATTCTAGCGATGGAGAACTTTAATTAAATAAAGGGATTAAAAATAAATTCTTAAAAACGCTCGGATTTCCAAGCGTTTTTTGATATTAGTATAAGTTTTAGCCATATAGATGGTGTTGCAAAACTAGAGTAAAAACTCAAAATTGTGCATAAGAATGCATAATTGTACATGCAGTAAATAGCGATGAAACCCATACCAACGTGGTTGTTCTAAACCATCATTCTTTAAACCGTTAAATGTCTGCTCGATTGAGTTGCGAAAACGAAACAACCACTTTCCGAATTCTGTCTTCAAAAGCGGAGGAATCACTCGACCATAGGCATCTTTTCGTTTATCACTATTTCGAGGATTAATGGGTGAAACAAAAAAGATTCCGGTTTGTTTGGCCATTTGACGGACTTTTTCACTGTCGTAGGCGGCATCTCCAAGGGCAAACTCAATGTCCCATTCCTTCACAGACGGAAATAATTTGGGCGCAACGGCTGCATCATTTCGATTGGCCGTCGTGAAGACATGGGATAAGATGATTCCTCCAGTAGTTGTACAAAGGTGCAACTTATATCCTTTGAACCAGTTATACCGAGTCGAAATTCCCCATCTCGCTTGAGAATCATAGAGACTGCTTCGGAGTGCGGTACTGTCGATGATGACGATTTTTGGATACCGAACTCCTAAATCTTTGAGAAGTTGGGCGTTAAAAACGGAAAAGCCTTGTTCTCTAAACCACTTACCTGCACGTGAAAACGTAGATAGATGGGGAACCTCTTTCAGGCCGCAAATCCACCGGAAATAGCCAAATCGATCGAGTGTATCAACTAACTGACGTAAAGAGTCAATGAAAAAATAAGTTTTTAAAAAGAAACATTTTAATAATGATTTTTTCGAAATCGGTGGTCGCCCTGTCATATAAGGTGTTTCTGGTAAAGAAAGTTGATCGATGTATTGAAATAACGCCTGTAAAAGAGGATCCATTTCGCTATTTATTGCATGTTCAGTAACAAAATTGGAAATCATGATAGTGTCCAACCCTTGGAAATGTGTTTTTTGGTCACTGTATATGATTTCCAAGACGGTGGATTTTTTTGCGTACATTTATGCATGGATTATGAGTTTTGCAACACGTTCCATATAACAAAAAAAGCCCCCACTCTTTTTAATGAAGTGGGAGCATTCCTTTTTAATTAAGAAAACAACTTAATTAAATACCCTAATAAAATTCCAACAACTCCAAAATCCGAATCTCCAAACGTTGTGCCTTCAAAGCCGAGCGATCCGAGTACTGGTAGTAAGAGAGCTGGTAAGAAAGAAATCAAAATTCCGTTGGCGAATGCTCCAAGAATGGCACCTCGTCTACCGCCCGTTGCATTCCCAAACACTCCCGCTGCCGCCCCGGTGAAAAAGTGTGGGATTAACCCAGGAACAATCACCTTTAAACCAACAAGCGGAAGAATGAACATCGAAATAACTCCTGCGACAAAGCTGGATAAAAAGCCGACAATAACAGCGTTTGGCGCATATGGGAAAACCGCTGGGCAGTCAAGAGCCGGTTTTGCATCTTTTACCACTTTATCAGCAATCCCCTTGAATGCTGGGACAATTTCGGCAATGAGCATCCGTACTCCCGCTAAAACGACGTATACCCCTGCGGCGAACGTAATCCCTTGCATGAGAGAGAAGACAAGGAAATTCACGCCACCGCTTAATTCTTTCTCAATAAATCCTTTTCCAGCAAACGGAGCAACAATGAAGAACAATAAGACCATCGTTAGTGACATCGCTACCGATGTATCACGTAAGAAACTTAATGATTTTGGTACTTTAATATCTTCGGTGGAATGCGCTTTGTTACCAAAACGCTTTCCGATCCATGCTGATGTAAAATAACCAATGGATCCAAAATGACCCAAAGCAATTTGATCCGTTCCCGTTACTTCTCGCATATAAGGCTGAAGAATCGCAGGCATAAACACCATTAAACTTCCAAGAATGAGAGAACCAACGATGATAAGCGGTATACCGGTTACTCCGCCAGTAGCAAATACAGCGGAAATTAAGCACGCCATGAATAACGTATGATGACCGGTTAAGAAAATATATTTAAAACGAGTAAATCGCGCGATAAGAATATTGACAACCATTCCAAATAACATAATCATTGCTGTTTCTTTTCCGAACGTTTTTTGAGCAATGGCGACGATCGCTTCGTTATTTGGAATGACTCCTTGGATATGAAACGCATTTTCAAACATTTTGCCAAACACATCTAACGACCCTATTAAAATTCCTGCACCGCCACCAAGAATAACAAATCCCATAATCGTTTTTAGCGTACCTGAAACGATATCAGGAAAACTTTTCTTTTGAAGTAATAAGCCAATAAACGCAAACAAACCTACTAAAATGGCCGGGGAGCCTAATATATCCTTCATAATGAAGTCAAACATCACATATTCTCCTCCTCTTAATCATAAGTTTTAGGAGTGACACATTCAGAATCTTTTCTTTTTATCTAAAAATCTCTTTATTGTTTTTTCATTCTTTCGTATACTTCTAAAGGGACAAGTTTTTTCTTTCGTGCAGGCAATCGCCTGCTTTCTTTTTTATTCACAAATGTTTCTCTAACACAGATCTTAGTTCGTCCATATCGAGAATATTTGTCAGTTTTGCCACATTTCGTGTACCGTCATCAAGTGCTTCAACTAAATCCTTTGCTCCCAAATATAGATCTGCTTTTTCTGTCTTACTTGTCGCTAAATCTGTATGAGAAACCTCCGCCTCGACCCCCATTTCCTTCAAAATCGTTTTTACATTCATCTCTACAATAAAACTACTTCCAAGCCCATTTCCGCAGACGACAAGAATTTTTTTCATTTTTTGTACCTCCTTGTTTTGATATCTTCGTTTTAATGAGAATATGCCTCGATTAATGTAAACACTTCTTCTGCCGAATTTGCTGAGAATAATACACTCATATTCTCTTTATCTGATAACAATTTTGTCAGTTGTGATAGCGCTTTTAAATGTGTTTCATTGTCAATGGCAGCTAAAACAATTAAAACATATACTCGGTGTTCTTCTTTTTCAGAGAATAGACAACCGTTTTTAATTTTAAGAAAGCTCATACCAATTTTCTTTACCCCATGTTCTGGCCGAGCATGTGGTAAAGCAATTCCTGGCGCAATCACGATGTAAGGTCCCATGATCATCACATTATCAATCATCGCTTGAATATATTCGTTTGTAATATAACCGTTATCCAATAATGGTTTAGCAGCAAGTTTAATCGCTTCCTTCCAATCACCTACCTCCTCAACAAATTGAATGTGTTGTTTTGTAAGCAAATCTTTGAGCATTGGTTTTCTTAAAATCCCCTTTCTTTTACTTTGACTAATATATTCATGTAATTCTTGAATTAATGATTTTTCATTTATGATCGTTGCATGCTTTTTAACAATCTCTAATAAGGCTTCAACTGATAAAGCTCTCGTTTCAGAGAGTTGGTTTGTTTCTCTTAAAAGCAGCATTTTATCCGCAGCCGTTAAAATGGGACGAACCATATAAATTGGAACATCTCGCGTTTGTAATGGAATCGTTGTAACAACAAAATCGATATGTTTCAGAGAATAATCTCGATATTCTCTAACCGAGATGATGTCAACAACATCAACTGTTGGCAATAATTCTTCAATTTGTTTTTGTAAAATTCGCGATGTACCAACGCCGCTTTCGCACACAATGAGCGCTTTTTTCCGAGCCGGAACAGATACTCCTTCTCTGTCAAGCCATCCACCGAAATGCATTGCGATATAAGCGATTTCATCATCGCTTACAGATTGACCTACGACGTTCTCAACATGATGAACAACTTTTTTCGTTAAAGTAAAGATATCGTGATAATTTGTTTTGACAGATTGGGTTAATTCATTTTGCAAATGAAGACCATATTTTAATCGGTAATAAGCCGGTTTCATATGAACCAATAAATTTTTTTCCAACTCTTCACGATGTTTAAACTGTACACAAGCATATGCTTGAAAATCATCGACCATGTTTTTGATCATTTGTTTTAAAGCAGTGATTTCATTCCCTTGATCGATTTGCTTATAATCTGTAACTCTTGAACCTAAAAGATAAGTTGTGAGATAACAAATTTCATCTTTAGGAACGTTGATCTGGAAAACGTTTTCAATTTGTTCGATGATATAACAAGCCGCTTTATATTCCCTAGTCGATTGCAGCACTTCTTTTTCTTGATCATCCATTTGAACGTATTTACCACGAATCCATCGTTTCATAAAAATAGACAGATAAATGGCTAATGTTTGAATAACATCATCCGTGTAACGAATGGCAGAAAATGTTTCTGACTGACGAATCATGTCTTTGATAGATAATGTGTGTCCGCAAAACAATTCAGAACATAATTGTTCATATCCAACACTATCCAAAAGTTGTGCTACATGATGTACAATCGCCTTCCGTTTTTGCATTTCTTCTCCTTTGATAAAATATCCTTGTTTACGATCGAATTGTAATTGTAAGTGAAACGACTGCCATTCCGATTTGAGTTCCTTAATATCATTCAACAAAGTACTTCGGCTCACTTGAAGCTTTTCTAATAAGTCACGCAAAAAGATCGAGCGATTACGAATAAGAATCAATAATCCAATCCAAGCTTTTCTTTCTTCTGAAGAATACTCGTAATGTCGAATCGGTCGTAACGCTTGCAATTTTTTAGCAATTTGCTTTTTAACTTGATCATCCAAATAAAAACCCATTGTGCGCACATTTTTCAATTGCGAAAAACCTTGGCTTTGCAACCAGTCGTTTATTTTTTGAATATCGTAATAGACCGTTCGCCTTGAGATTTGCAAGGACTGAGCCAACTTGTCTGCCGTTACATGAGTAGAAGAACTAAGCAGCATATTAAAGATTCGAACACAACGAGCATCAAGTATCATGAGTGGAGCGCTCCTTCACTTCGACTGTGCAAACAATCATACTAATTAGATGGAATCTAGACTCCTCTTACTTTTTATTATATGGAATTTTCGAAAAAAGATAAGATTAAATATTGTGAAGAGATTTGTGCAAAATTTAGACCGATGTACAATAAAAATAACCTGTGTATGCTAGTTGCTCCTCACAACGGCACCCAGACCCCGCTTATTCCTGCATTACATATTGCGCACCATATGTTTTCTTCAAAAATGAGCGAATGCCGTTTGGACGATAAGGCATCAGCTCTTCTGCTTTGTCAACATCGACCCATTCCACCGTGATGATATTTTCGTCTCCCTGCATCACTTCTGGCGCGTAAAGGATCGTTCCGCGAAAGGTGATGAAAAAGACATGGTTTTCATCGATGAACGCTTCGTTGAGCGCAACAATGTCACCGATGGCCACGTCATACCCTGTTTCTTCTTTCACTTCTCGAATCGCTGCTTCCTCTAGCGTCTCCCCTGCTTCGACCCCGCCGCCAGGCAACGACCACGTTCCTCTCTTATTCAACACCATTAGCACTCTCTGCTGATCTCCATCGTACAAAAGCACATAGACGACATCGACTCGTTTCATCTTTATTCTCCTTTAGCCATGATTTATCTTACATTTTATAGAAAACGAATAGGAACGTCCATCAAATTTCTGAAAATGCAGAAAGTAAAAAAACCACACCCTTCCAACAGGTGTGGTTTTCACTTTAGCTTCTTGTTTTTTCTATACTTCTCTCCTCGAAACTTTCATGAAGGCATCGAATAAATCACTTTTCCATCTCGCAAAATTTGTTGTTTGATTTCTTCATTCAACGAATCGGCAAACAGCACATCGCATGAATAAATCCCGACAATGCGATCGATATCGTCTAAAATCTTTCCTTAAAAAATGAAAAGAAGTTCTCCGCCTCTTGCCAGCAGAGAACTTCTTTTCGCCTTAATGAAGTTTAAATTTCTGAATAAGCGTTTGCAGTTGTTCCGCCATATTGGACAGCGAAGAAGCAGATGAAGAGATTTCTTCCATGGCCGCAAGTTGTTCCTCCGTTGCGGCGGACACTTCTTGCGTACCGGCTGCCGCTTCTTCGGAGATTTTGGCGATTAGCTGCATCGATTGAACGACTTGTTCGGCGCCATTCGCCATCTGTTGGATGGAAGCGGTGATGTCTTGAACGTGATCGGTCACATCGCGCACCGATTGTTTAATTTGCGCAAACGAGTCGCCGGCGGTGTTCACAACTTCGATGCCAGCCGCTACTTCTTTTGTGGCTGCTTCCATCGATTGAACCGCTTTTTCGGTTTCTTCTTGAATCGCTGTGATTAATTGAGCAATTTGTTGAGCGGATTGGGCCGATTGTTCGGCAAGCTTGCGCACTTCATCCGCGACGATTGCAAAGCCGCGGCCATGTTCGCCCGCTCTGGCTGCTTCAATTGCTGCATTTAAAGCAAGAAGGTTTGTTTGTTCAGCAATCTCCGTAATAGCTCTTGTAATTTGCCCGATTTCTTGTGAACGAACGCCTAGTTGCTTGACGGCTTCGGCAGAGTTGCGAACGGTGTTGTTGATCGAATTCATTTGCTCGACGGCTACTTGTACGGCTTGTTCACCGTTTGTCGCTTTCGTTGCCGCTTCGTTCGCCAACGTAGAGGCATGTTGGGCGTTGTTCGCGATTTGCTGAACAGCATCGGACATGTCTTGAATGGTTTTGGATGTCTCATCAATTTTCTGTACTTGTTTTTCCACACCTGCAGAAACCTCTTGCATCGTCACCGTAATTTGTTCGGTCGCTTTGCTTGTTTGTTCAGCGCTCGCTGTTAACTGTTCGGAAGCAGCCGCCACGTGATCGGCGTTTTCAGCGATTTGTTGAATAAGGTCGCGCAACGTTTGTGCCATTTTTTGAAACGATGCGGCTAAATCGCCAAGTTCGTCTTTATTTTTGATATGGATGTCCGTTTTCGTCAAATCGCCTGTCGCCATTTTTTCCGCCACATTTGCAATCGCGATGACCGGCTTTGAAACCGAACGGCCAATCGAAAACGCAACAATTACGCCAACGATGATTGAAATGATTCCTAATGTGAGAGCAAATGATTGAGCAGACGCCGCTTGAGCAGATGTTTGTTGTTCTTGTTTTTGCAACATCTGTTCTTGGTATGTAACAAGCTCCGCCACTTTTTCTTCAACGTTTTTCACGATTTGACGCCCTGTTTGAAGAGCCATCAAGTAGTCTGTTTGTTGATTTTGGGCTTTGGATGCAAATAAACGATTGCTGAAGTCGTAAAATTCTTCCTCAAGTTGATCTAATTGCTCAAGCAACTCTTTCGCTTTTGGATCGTCCATTTGTTCCATTAATTGTTTACTGGTCTCTTTATATGTATCATGAGCGTTTGCAAAGTTTTTTAGCGACTCTTCATCTCCGGTCAACAAATAACCGCGCTGGCTTGCCTGAGCCGATTTGATCGTTGTGAATAATTCTTTCGTCATGACAAGCCTTTTAACGTCTTCATTGAGCAGCGTGCTGTATGTTCGATCAATCGCCCTCATTTCATATGAGCTCACGGCCATCATGGCGATTAAAATGATAAAAAACGTAGAGAAGCCGGCGTATAATTTTTTTCGTACCGTCCATTTCATTGGCATCCCTCCCGATTTTTGATATCGTAATTTTACCAAATAACGCACATAAGAGAAAGAAACATGCACAAAAAAAGATCTCTCTATAAAAGAGAGATCACGATTGCAATAAGTAAAATAATGATCATGATTAATTTTAGCGAAAGCGGAAGGCGTTCGCTCCCTTTCTTGTTGATTCGGCATTCCTCCGCTTCGACATGTTCGCGATAGCGATGATTGCAGCATCCCATCTACGCCACCTGATCTAATCCATCATCCACCGAAGTTAGCTCTTTTTCTTTTTTCCGAGCCGCTGCATAGAAAGCGGCAATGATGCCAACAGTGCCAATGACTGCCATCACATAAGAAATGCCCATTGGAAGATTAAATCCGATTTTCGCATTGAAAATATACGTCAATGTTACCGTCGTCATAAAGATCGCCGGAATCATCGCAATCCAATAATTTTTCTTTGATAAAATCAAATACATCGCTCCGATCCAAAGGGCAATCGCTGCTGTTGATTGGTTTGCCCAAGAGAAATAGCGCCATAAGATGCTGAAGTCCATTTTCGTAAGTGCATAAGAGAGAGCGAATAAAGGAATCGCAATCCATAAGCGATTTCGAAATTTCTTTTGTGCCACGTTAAAGTAATCGGCAATAATCATTCGGCAGCTGCGAAAAGCTGTATCACCTGAAGTGATCGGCAAAATGATCACACCGAGAACCGCAAGCGTACCGCCAATAGCTCCAAGCATGCGCACCGCTACTTCATTGACAACGGCAGCTGGTCCTCCTGTTTGAATGATTTCGTTTAATTCGTTTCCGCTAAATAAGCTCATCGCTGCAGCCGCCCAAATCATCGCAATAATTCCTTCTGCAATCATCATTCCGTAGAAAATGAGGCGGCCTTGCTTTTCATTTTGTGTTGTTCGCGAAATGATTGGCGATTGTGTCGCATGGAATCCTGATAACGCCCCGCAAGAAATCGTTAAAAATAAAAGCGGGAAAATCGGCAAGTTATCTGGATGCATATTCGTTAATTGCAGCTCTGGAATCGGCGCACCTTGGATGACAAGACCTCCGCCAACACCGATTGCACTGATTAAAAGCAACAAGCCAAAAATCGGATAAATCCGACCGATCACTTTATCGATTGGTAAAAGTGTCGCGATGATATAGTAGAAAAAAATCGCACCAACGATAATAGATAACGCTACCTTTTGTTCCATAAGGTTATGAATAAGTGCAGCTGGTGCTTGTACGAAAACGGTTCCTACAAGCAGCAGCAATAAAACAGTAAAAGCGTTTACAACATGCTTCATGCTTTTTCCTAAAAATTTTCCTGCCAATTCAGGAACGTGAGCCCCGCGATTGCGCAGAGAAATCATCCCTGTTAAATAGTCATGCACCGCCCCAGCGAAAATCGAACCGAGAACAATCCAAAGGAAAGCAACTGGACCGTATAATGCCCCTAAAATCGGACCAAAAATCGGACCAACCCCGGCGATGTTCAATAACTGAATAAGCGAATTTCGTTTCGTGTCCATCGGAACATAGTCTACACCATCTTGAAGTGTATAAGCTGGCGTTGGGCGCTTTTCTTTGATTCCAAACACTTTTTCAACGAACTTTCCATACGTAAAATATCCAACAATTAATAATAAGACCGAAGCAATAAAGGTAATCATGTGAACCTCCCCTATTTGTATGCGTTTTCATTCACATCTTATAAAATCGGAACTTGATTTTGGGAGGTTTTCGTTTATCATGCAAAAAAGCAGAGGTAAGATGTTTGATTTTCTGATTGACGTGTCACAAATTTGTCACAATTCTAAATGCTGACGTAACGTTTTGACGTAGTTGCGGCTCACAGGAATTTTTTCATCGCTTCCCGACAATGTCAGTTCGTACGCCCCATTGAACCATGGAATGAGCTGTTCCACTTTTTCGAGATTAACTAAATAACTTTTATGCGTTCGAAAAAAGAAACCGTCTTTTAGTTTTTGTTCCAAATCTTTTAACGTCAATTTTGTGTAATACGTTTTGTCAGCTGTCACAATAGCCGTGTCCCGTTCTTTGCGGAAACAAAACAAAATATCGGCTGGAGATACATACACAATTCCATCATTGGCTTCAATGGCTAGCTTCCGCGTTGCGGTTTTCACCTCTGTTTTTTCTGCAAATTTTCGAATCAGCCGTTCAACCGTTTCACCTACTTGCTGTTCATCAAACGGTTTTAATAAGTAGTCCACCGCCTCATACCGAAACGCTTCCGCCGCATAATTCGGATACGCGGTTGCAAAAACAATGCTTGGCGGCTTTTTCATTTGTTGCAGTATTTTCGCTAGCTGCAATCCAGACAGCTCCCCCATTTCAATATCCAAAAAAACAACGTCTGGCTGAATGGCGATCATTTTTTCTAACGCTCGTTCACCGCTATCAGCCTCTGCAACGATTTCCAGCATGGGATACTGACTCAGCAAATGCTTCAATTCTTCGCGGCTTAACATTTCATCATCGACAATCATGACACGGATGCTCAACGGAATCCTCCCTCCTTCTTTTGCTTTGAATATGGGATTTTGATTTGAACGGTTGTCCCTTTTCCTTCCATTGATTGAATCGAAAGTTGGACATGCTCGCCTAACAGCGATTTTAGACGCTCGTTCACGTTGTATAAACCAATTCCCGCTCCTCGCTGCGATGAAACCGGCTTTTTCAATAACTCCGCTAATCGTGCTTGCTCGATTCCTTTTCCATTGTCAGACACAGAAATGTGCACCTCATTGCCGCTTGATTGAACCGAAATGACGATTTCACTTCCTTGTTTCATGTGGCGAAGCCCATGCTTGATCGCATTTTCAACGAGCGGCTGGAGCGTCATCGTTGGCAGCATCAGCTGTTCGAATCCATGTTCGATGTTATAAATGACACGCAATTTATCTTGAAAACGTGCTTCCTCAATCGTTAAATACGCTCGAACATGTTTTAGCTCCTCTTCTAATGTGGACAACATTTGCGTTGAGCTGGCTAAATTTCGCCGTAAATAATGAGCAAGGGACAACAAAAGTTCTCGCGCTTTATTCGGGTTGATGCGAATGTACGAAACGATCGTATTTAAAGCATTGAACAAAAAGTGAGGATGTACTTGCGCATGAAGCGCCTTAATTTCTGCCTCTTTCATCAGTTGATAGTATTTTTCCGCTTCGGCGATTTCAAGCTGTAAACTTAAAAGGGAAGACAGCCCTTTTACAAATTCAAATGTAATCGATGATAAATCGGCCTCGGATCGAAAGTAAAATTTCAATGTTCCGATCGTTTCATCTTTTCGTTTGAGCGGAGCAATAATCGCTTTTTGTAATGGACATTGTTCATGATGGCAAATCACCCGATCATAAACCACCATCATTTCCCCTGTTTCAATGACTTTTCGCGTCGTTTCTGTTTGAATCGGTTCACCGACAAAATGATGATCCGCCCCTATCCCAACATGAGCAAGGATATGACTGCGATTCGTTACCGCCACCGCAATCGATGGCACTTCACGAATAAAAAGTTCACAAATGGCTTGTGCTGAATGGGCTGTGAGGCCGTTGCGCAAATGTTGAACGGTAGCCTCAGCTAGCCGCATCGCTTTCTCAGCTTGTAAGGCGCCTGCTTTTTCTTCTTCTTGAAACAAATGACGAATGACGAGCACAAAAATCGCACTTCCAATCCCGTTGGCGACAATCATTGGAACGCCGATCGCTTCAACAAGCGCTTCCGCTCGTTCAAATGGCTTGGCTGTTAATAAAATGACCAACATTTGAAGCGCTTCCGCTCCCATTCCGACCAAAAGGGCGACAAATGGAGACAATGCCGCTCTGTTTCTGGCACGATATACAAGTCCCGCGATTAATCCGGCCACCATCGTCGAAATTCCGCAAGCTGCAGCGGTGAACCCGCCAAGCAATAAGCGATGACCGCCCGCAATCAACCCTGCGCCTAATCCAACTCTCCATCCTCCAAGCAAACCCGCGATCACCACACCGATGACGCGAGAGTTCGCAATCGCTTCTTCTTCCTTTAAAGAGAACGCCCACTTTGAGATTTCCGTTGTCTCTACGTGAACGGTTAAGCCGGTATATGTACCGATAATCCCAAACATGCCAAAAATAAGCATAATCGTCCATCGTTGCGTTCGTCCGATTTCCTGATGCTCAATTAATTTACGAAAGTATGATAATCTCGTCAATAAAAAAGCCATCATCACAATCATGCTCAGCCGTTCAAACATCGATAAAAATAGTTGCCACAATCCCTTTCACCCGCCTCTGTTTTTCATCTTATCACGTTTTCCCCATTCGAAAAATCGCCTCGGTGCATTCATGAGTTTCGACGAATAACCCAAAAACTTCCTTTATTTCAACAATTTCGAGAATTGATAAAAAATGGACAACTTATATACATCCAAATTGGCATTTTAACCTCTGATTCACACAGCACACCCCATGCAGCGTAACACCTCATCTGGATGTTGTAAGACGTACTGTTCAAAGCGAGTAATGGATTGGGCAATGTCATTTTGATCCTTGTGAAACGATACGTCTTCTTGGTCA
>NZ_MQAD01000019.1:0-124032 GCF_001996285.1 Anoxybacillus kestanbolensis
TTTGTACGTGCGAATCATCTTCTCCCAGCCCCTTTTTGACTTTTTTCACATAAAATGATCATCAGATTTTTATAAAATTTTTATAAATATTTATACATTTATCATGAACAGTCAAAAGCCCCCTTTATCTAAAAGATGTCACAACAAGCAAGGCTGTCCTTTCGCACCGGATCAGCCTTGTTGTAATTGTTTTAGCTTAGCTAATGCCATTTGCGCGGCGCGCTGCTCTGCCTCTTTTTTCGAGCGCCCAACTCCAACACCGAGCTCCTCGCCATTTAACGATACGCGCGATACGAACTCTTTATTATGAGCAGGACCTCGTTCTTGTAAAATTTTATATTCTAATACTCCACTTCCATCACGTTGTACAAATTCTTGTAGTTGACTTTTGTAATCCATCACATGAGAAAAAGCACCTTCGCGGATTTTTGGGAAAATCGTTTTCCCTAAAAATTGCACGACCGTCTCCATACCTTGATCTAAATAAAGCGCTCCGATAAAAGCTTCAAATACGTCGGCTAACAACGACGGACGCATGCGACCACCCGTTAGTTCTTCCCCTTTACCGAGCAACACGAGATCGCCAAACGACAATGCATGGGCAAACGTAACAAGCGACGGTTCACAGACGATCGCTGCCCGCATTTTTGTTAATTCCCCTTCGCTCATTTGTGGAAACTGTTCAAATAAATATTGTGAAACGGTCAATTCTAAGACAGCATCCCCTAAAAATTCAAGACGCTCATTGTCTTCATGCAGCCGCTTGCGATGCTCATTCACATATGATGAATGGGTAAATGCTTGAATGAGTAGTTTTTCATTACGAAAAAAAATACCTATTTGTTCTTGAAATTGTTTAAATTTCACGTACGGTCGTTGCTTTGACATGCATATGAACCCCCAACTATAAACGTAAAAAGCATAGAAAGCCCCGCTTATAAAACGGGACTTTGCTTATTATGATAGACGGCTCTTTATGTAGTTAACTGCATCGCCTACAGTCACGATTTTTTCCGCCTCTTCATCTGAAATTTCCATATCAAACTCATCTTCCAATTCCATAACAAGTTCAACAACATCAAGTGAGTCTGCTCCTAAATCTTCTTTGAATGAAGACTCGAGTGTCACTTGTGACTCCTCAACCCCAAGGCGATCAACGATAATTTTCGTTACACGCTCTAATACGTCTGCCATTTTATTCACCTCCCCTCAAGCTATTATAATGAATTATATCAGAAAATAAAACGAATTTTTACATCACCATACCGCCGTCGACGTGAATTGTTTGTCCTGTTATATAGCTTGCCCCGTCTGAGACGAGAAACGCGACGACATGTGCAATATCTTCTGGGTTACCGAAACGAGCGAGGGGGATTTGCTGCAACATCGCTTGGCGCACATCTTCGCTTAGTTGATCGGTCATATCTGTCGTAATAAATCCAGGCGCAACGGCATTGACGGTAATGTTTCGACTCGCGAGTTCTTTTGCTGCTGTTTTCGTCAGTCCGATCACACCTGCTTTCGCTGCGACATAGTTTGCTTGCCCTGGGTTGCCGCTTACACCGACAATGGACGCTACGTTCACAATTCGACCGTATCGCTGTTTCATCATTGGGCGTGTGACGGCTTTTGTACATAAAAAGACGCCTTTTAAGTTCGTATTAATGACCGCATCCCATTCTTCTTCTTTCATGCGCATAAGCAAGTTGTCGCGCGTAATGCCTGCGTTGTTCACTAAAATATCAACGCGACCCCAGCGCTCAAGCACTTCTTTCACCATGCGTTCGACTGCCTCGTTATTTGCGACGTCCGCTTGTACAGCAAACGCTTCGCCACCATGCTCAACAATTTGAGCGACAACTTCATTTGCTTTCGCTTCACTTCCTGCATAATTGACCGCTACTTTTGCACCAAGACGAGCTAAATGTAAAGCGATTTCGCGCCCGATACCTCGCGACGCCCCTGTAACAATCGCTACTTTCCCTTCCATTTTCATTCCCCTTTCACCGCAGCTACCGTCGCTGTGAACGATGCTTCATCAAAAATCGAATAGACGTTGACATGACGGTTTATTTTTTTTACTAGACCGCTTAATACTTTTCCAGGACCGATTTCGATAAACGTATCTACACCCAAATCAATCATCGTTTGAACAGATTGCTCCCAACGAACTGGAGAGTATAACTGTTCAACGAGACGTTGTTTGATTTCTGTTGGATTTGTCATCGGCTCAGCTGTTACATTTGAAATGACTGGCACAGCGCTTTCTTGAAACGCCAACGTATCAAGTACCGATAAAAACTGCTCTGCCGCCGGTTTCATTAAAAGGGAGTGGAACGGCCCGCTTACTTCGAGCGGAATGACTCGCTTCGCTCCTTTTTCTTTTGCCAGTTGTGACGCTCGCTCAACCGCTTCTTTCGCCCCTGAAATGACAATTTGTCCCGGACAGTTTAAGTTCGCTAATTGAACCGGAGATGATTCCGTTGAAGCTTCATCGACTACTTGTTGCAATAAAGCTTCATCCATCCCAAGCACCGCAGCCATCGTTCCTTGTCCTGATGGCACTGCTTTTTCCATAAATTCTCCGCGCTTACGCACCGCATATACAGCGTCAGAAAACGACAGCACCGATGCTGCAACAAGTGCACTATATTCCCCGAGGCTATGTCCTGCCACATAATGCGGAGCAATACCTGCTTCTTTTACTTTTTGCAAAAACGCGATGCTTGTCGTGAGTAATGCTGGTTGGGCATTTTCTGTTTTTGTTAATACATCTTGTGGTCCTTCAAAAATAAGTTGTGACAAAGAAACTTGCAATCGTTCATCCGCTTGGCGAAAAACAGCTGCTACTTTTTCATCTTTTTCCGCCCACTCTTTTCCCATACCAACCGTTTGTGAACCTTGTCCTGGAAAAATAAATGCGATTTTCCCCATCATGTCACCTCTTATTTATTTTATTTCCGCTATCGATTGTTTCACCGTCTGTATAACGTCGTTTACGACCATTTCACGCGCTTGGCGCACCGCATGAAAAATGGCGTGCGCATCCGATGAACCGTGCGCTTTAATGACAGGTGCTCGTAAACCGAACAGTGCTGCACCGCCATATTCTGCATAATCCATTTTTTTCTTCAACTGCATAAGTTGTGGCTTTAACGCAAGCGCCGCCATTTTGCTTACAACATTGCTTGTCAATGCCGATTTTAACATCGAGAAAACAGCGATTGCCGTGCCTTCGATCGTTTTTAGTGCGACGTTGCCGGTGAATCCGTCCGTAACAACGACATCAGCTACGCCTTCTAATAAATCGCGCGCCTCTACGTTGCCTACAAAGTTTAACGATGTATGTTGGATAAGCTGAAACGCTTTTTTCGCTAGTTCATTTCCTTTTTGATCTTCTGTTCCAACGTTTAATAAACCAATGCGTGGACGATGAATACCGCGCACTTTTTCGGCATATGCCGCGCCCATAAGCGCATATTGCAATATATGTTCTGGGCGAGCATCAACGTTTGCGCCAACGTCCAACAACACAAATCCTTTTCCATCAATCGTTGGCAACGTCGGAGCAAGCGCAGGACGATCAATGCCGTCGATGCGACCGACGATAAACAGCCCTGCTGCCATTAAAGCGCCTGTATTGCCTGCGGAAATGCATGCATGGGCACGTCCTTCGCTTACTTCGTTTGCCATTAATACCATGGACGCCTCTTTTTTGCGGCGAACAGCACGGACAGGCTCATCTGTTGCTTCAATAACTTGTTCGGTATGAATAATGGAGAGTCGTTCATCATTTGTTATGTATGGGCGAATGAGCGTTTCATTCCCAACGAGCGTAATTTCGATATCTTGAAAATGCTCAATCGCCTTTTGTGCACCGATCACGACTTCTTTTGGTGCGTGATCGCCTCCCATGGCATCTATTGCGATTTTCATTTTTCTTCTCCATCCTTTTTTACAACGTTTGAACGGTACATATGAAATTCTCCTTGAAAGACAAGTTCTTGTCCTACGTAGCTATTGACTTCGACGACTGTTCGTCCATTTTCATTTAAATTTTTCACTTTCGCTTTGGCGACGACACGCTCGCCTTCTTTGACAGGACGCATAAAGCGAATGTTTGCCTTTGCCGTTAATGCGAGTTCATCGTTAATGACTGCTACCGCAAGCGAATTTGCTTGCGCAAACAAATGATGTCCTCGTGCAATTTGATTGCGTTTAAACACGTGTTCTTTTTTTACATCAAAAATGGAAATTGCACTTTCATCTAACTGTATATCGATGATTTCTCCAATTACTTCTTCAATGGGCAACGACTTCACTTCGTCAGCAAATGTGCGCTCAGCAACATGTTTAATGCGCTCACGCAACTCCGGAATCGATAGTTCTAAGCGATCGAGGCGGATCGTTTGAATGCTGACTGAAAATTTTTCGGCAAGTTGTTCGTCCGTAATAAAAGGATTTTCTTCGATCGTTGCTTGCAGTAATCGTTGCCGTTCGCGTTTATTTCTTCTCATTTTCGATCCACCATCCGAATTATTACTAGGTACTAATAGTAGTATATAACACCGAGAGTAACATTTCAACAACTTTTAATCTAATTTTTCGCCGTTTAAAACGCCCGATTGTTGTAAATGTTCGCGAAGAAAAGCGTATTTTTCTTCGCGCCAAAACGAAGGCGAGGCAATGAGGCGTTCCGCATCTTGTCGCGCCACTTCTAAAATGCGATAATCGTGAACAAGATCACCGAGACGAAACTCTGGCATGCCGCTTTGTTTCGTCCCAAAAAAATCACCGGGTCCGCGCAGCTCTAAATCTTTTTCTGATAGCACAAAACCGTCGTTCGTTTCCGTCATAATGCGCATTCGCTCTTTTCCTGCTTCTGATTTTGGATCAGCGACTAAAATACAGTACGATTGGGCTTGTCCGCGCCCAACACGCCCACGTAGCTGATGAAGTTGCGAAAGACCAAAGCGGTCGGCATCGTAAATGACCATCACGGTTGCGTTCGGAACGTTTACACCGACTTCTACGACCGTTGTTGATACTAAAATATGAATGTCATTGGCGCTAAATGCACGCATCACTTCTTCTTTTTCTTCTGAAGATAGACGGCCGTGCATAAGCCCGATGCGATACCGCCCTTTATAGTAGTGCGTCAACATCGCATGCACGTCGATTGCGTTTTGGACATCCAGTTTTTCCGATTCCTCAATAAGCGGACAAATGACGTACGCTTGATGACCTGCATCCACTTGTTTCGCCATAAATTGAAATACACGCTCAAGCATATCGTGTTTCACCCAATACGTTTCAATTTTTTTCCTTCCTTTTGGCATTTCATCAATGATGGACACGTCCATTTCTCCAAATGCCGTAATGGCAAGCGTACGCGGAATCGGAGTAGCCGTCATAAATAGCACATCAGGCGATTGTCCTTTTTCACGTAAAATACGCCTTTGTTCGACACCAAAGCGATGTTGCTCATCTGTGATGACAACGCCAAGTTTCGCAAAATTCACGTCGTCTTGAATAAGGGCATGCGTGCCGACAACAACATGAACGTCACCTAAAGCGAGCTGTTCAAGTAGCTGTTTGCGCCTTTTTCCTTTTACCGAACTTGTCAACAGTTCGACACGAATACCCATCGGCGCAAGAAGCGTACAAAGTGATTCAGCATGTTGCTCGGCTAAAATTTCCGTCGGTACCATTAACGCCCCTTGATACCCTGATAAATACACCGCATATAATGCAACGGCTGCAACGACTGTTTTTCCGGAACCGACATCTCCTTGTAGTAGGCGATTCATGCGATATGGCGATTTTAAATCTTGCACAATTTCACGTACAACGCGTTGCTGAGCATTCGTTAGCGGAAACGGAAGCGATTGAATAAACGATTGAAGTTGCCCATCTGAAAAGCGATGCGCAATACCTGGTGACTGTTCACGACGATATTTTTTTAACGCTTGCATTTTTAATTGAAAAAGTAAAAACTCTTCGTAAACGAGACGGCGTCGTGCTTGCTTTAGTTGCTCGTGCGAAAGCGGCATATGAATCGCCCGAATCGCATCGCGTTTTGATATAAGGCGATATGTTTGCAATAGCTCGCTCGGCAACGGGTCGACAATCGCATCACCGTATTGTTGTAAAGCGAGTGCAATAAAGCGCCGCATGCCTTTTACTGTTAAGTCGCCACGCGTTGAATAGACCGGTTCGATTTCTTTTTGTCGCTTCATTTCGCCGATATGCAGCTGCTGTACGGTGATCGTTTGACGATGTTTGTCCCACTTGCCTGTGATCGTCACCGTTTCGTGCAGGGTGAGCTTTTTTTTCAAATACGGTTGATTAAAACAAACAGCCGTCACTAAAAATCGGTCAACAAGGACGCGAAACGTTAAGCGCGACTTTTTGCGGCTATAATACGTAAGCACAGGCTCACTATACACTTTGCCAATGATCGTAATTTTTTCATCGTGCTTTGCTTCCTCTAATGCACATATGCGATAATCTTCGTAACGAAAAGGGAAATGATACAACAGTTGTTCAATTGTATCAATCCCCATTTCATGAAGCGCGGCGGCTGTTTCTTCTCCAATTCCTTTAATCGCTGTGACTGATTGATGTAATACGTCACTCACGTTCGTTGTTTGGCTTACCGAAAATATCCGCTTCGAATTTGCGAGCGGTCGGCGTCGCCGCTAACCCTCCTTGTGCTGTTTCTTTTAATGCCACTGGCATCGTCTGGCCGATGCGGAACATCGCTTCAATGACTTCATCGCACGGAATACGACTTTGTATGCCAGCAAGCGCCATGTCAGCAGCAATCATTGCATTTGCCGCTCCAATTGCATTTCGCTTGACACACGGTACTTCCACTAACCCTGCAACGGGGTCACAAACGAGTCCAAGCATATTTTTTAAAGCGATCGCCATCGCCTCTGCCGCTTGTCTTGGCGTACCGCCAGCCATCTCGACAAGCGCTGCCGCCGCCATACCTGCCGCTGAACCGACTTCCGCTTGGCAACCTCCTGCCGCACCGGAAATGGATGCATTGTTTGCGACAACAAATCCGAACGCACCAGCTGTAAATAAAAACTCAACCATTTGTTCACGCGTCGGCTGCAGTTTTTCTTTAACCGCAAATAATGTGCCTGGAACGACACCAGCTGATCCTGCTGTTGGTGTTGCACAAATCATTCCCATCGCTGCGTTTACTTCGTTCGTTGCCATCGCTTTACTGACGGCATCTAAAATCGTTTCTCCCGATAAAAACTGACCACGAGCAATATATTGCTGTAAGCGTGTCGCATCGCCGCCTGTCAATCCGGAATGCGAACGAACACCCGCTAGTCCGCGAATGACGGCTTGCTCCATCACTTGTAAGTTTTTCTCCATTTGCGCAATAATGTCCTCTCGGCTGCGCTCTGTCACTTCCATCTCTTGACGAATCATTACTTCTGCAATTTTCATTTGTTCTCGTTCTGCTCGTTCAACGAGTTCTGCTACATTTCGAAACATCGTTGTCTCCCCTTTGCACCGCTTTACTCAACAATTTTTGTTACATCAATAATATGTGGTAACGCTTTTAATTGCTCAACGATCGCATCATCAATATTTTGATCGACTTCGATCGTCATTAACGCCTGTTTTCCTTTTTCTTTTCGCGATACTTCCATATGGCCGATATTAATCGCATATTTCGCTAGCACGTTCGCTACTCCTGCGATGGCACCGTAACGGTCATTATGCATAATTAAAAGGGCAGGATGATGACCAGAAAGCTTCAGCTCGAAACCGTTTAGCTCAATAATTTCGATTTTCCCACCGCCAATGGAAATGCCGACAAGCTCAAGCTCACCTTGTTCATCGCCGAGGCGAATTTTTGCTGTATTTGGGTGAGGAGGAATGGCTTCCTCTTCATGAAACGTGATGCGAATCCCTTCTTGTTTGGCGATTTGCAACGATGTTTTCATTCGTTCATCAAACGTATCGAAATTTAATAAACCGCCGACGATGGCGACATCTGTTCCGTGTCCTTTATACGTTTGGGCAAATGAACCGTAAAAGAAAATATCCGCCCACGTTGGTTTTCTGCCGAATAAGTTGCGTGCCACTTTGCCGATGCGTACTGCTCCTGCCGTATGCGAGCTCGACGGACCAATCATAATCGGACCGATAATATCAAACACACTCCGATATTTCATATTTGTTCTCCCCTTTGTTATCTTCATGAAAAAGAAGGGGAACGTTCCCCTTCTTTTATCGTATGTGAATAGCAACCATGCGTTTTATTCAATCGCAAAAATAAACGGATATAACGGCTGACCGCCATGATGTGTTTCAACTTCCACATGCGGGAATTGTTGTTCAATAAATTGAACGATGTGCGCAGTTTGTTCTTCGGTCGCATCTTCACCAGAAAGAATTGTTACAATTTCATCTTCTTCGCCAATCATATGCGTAAGTAGCGTCTCAACGACAGAATGAAGTTCTTTATGAGATACGACAATTTTGCCATCGGCAATTCCCATATAATCGTCTTTTTCAATTTCAACGCCGTCAATGTTTGTATCGCGTACAGCAAACGTTACTTGTCCTGTTTTTACACGGGCAAGTGCCTCTGTCATTACTTCCTCGTTCTCTTCTTTTGTCGCAGAAGGGTTAAATGAAAGCAATGCAGTCATTCCTTGTGGAACGGTTTTTGATGGAATGACGGCTACATCACATGAAGCGACAGACGCAGCTTGTTGAGCTGCTAAAATGATGTTTTTATTGTTTGGCAAAACAAATACCGTTTGGGCATTTACTTCTTCAATTGCTTTTACGATGTCTTCTGTGCTCGGATTCATCGTTTGTCCGCCTTCGATGACCGCATGAGCACCAATGCTTTTAAATAATTCAGCAATGCCATCGCCCATGGCTACCGCAACGATGCCGTACGGGATGCGTTCTTGCTTTTTCGGCGGCTGCATCTCTTGATGGACGATATTTGCATGCTGTTCACGCATATTTTCGATTTTAATATTAATTAAGCTTCCGTAACGTTGCGCGTATGTGAGTACTTCGCCCGGTTGTTCTGCGTGAATATGCACTTTCACTACTTCATCATCTGCAATGACAAGTAGCGAATCGCCGAAGCGGCTCAAATCTTGACGGAACGTCTCTTCACGAAATGGATGTTTCGCTACTTTATCTTGTTCAAACTTCACCATAAATTCCGTACAATACCCAAATTCAATATCATCTGCGCTAAGATGGCTTTGCACGTTGCGGTGATGTTCGGTACGAACGAGCTGTTCCATCGATAACGCTTCTGTTTCTGCAATCGTTTCGCCTTTTAATGCCGCTAAAAACCCTTCGTACACAAATACGAGACCTTGGCCGCCGCTGTCGACGACACCTACTTCTTTTAATACAGGAAGTAAATCAGGGGTGCGCTTCAGCGATGCTTTTGCCTCCTTTAATACTTCCGTCATTACAACGACGATGTCAGCTTCTTTTTTCGCCACAGCTACTGCGCGCTTTGCTGCGTCTTTTGCAACCGTTAAAATCGTGCCTTCAACCGGTTTCATGACCGCTTTGTATGCTGTTTGTACACCTGCTTCAAGCGCTGCCGCAAACTCTTTGCTGTTAATTTCACTTTTTTGTTCAATCGCTTTCGCAAATCCACGAAATAGTTGTGATAAAATAACGCCCGAGTTGCCGCGCGCTCCCATTAGCAATCCTTTCGCTAATGCGCCCGCCACTTTTCCGATATGATCAGATACGTGGTTTTTTACTTCTTTCGCACCGGACGTCATCGACAAATTCATATTCGTTCCTGTATCCCCATCCGGAACGGGAAAAACGTTTAATGCGTCTACCGTTTTTGCGTTGTTCGCTAAATGTGTCGCGCCTTGCAATACCATTTGTGCAAAGCGTTTCCCATCTAATGTTGTCATTGCCACAGACTAGTTCCTCCTCACTACGGATTCGTGACACGAACCCCTTGAACATAGATGTTAATTGACTGAACAGATAAACCTAACGTTTGATCTAACGTATATTTCACTTTCGTTTGGACGTTATGTGCCACTTCAGAAATTTTTGTTCCATAGCTGACGATGACGTATAAATCAATGTGCACTTCATCGTTCTCTTGGCGTACAACAATGCCTTTGGCGAAATTTTCACGACGTAAAATTTCAGCAATGCCGTCTTTCAGTTGATTTTTTGATGCCATGCCGACAATGCCGTAACAATCGACCGCGGCTCCTCCAGCAATCGCTGCAATCACATCGTTACTAATTTCAACACGACCGTATTTCGTTTGCAATTCAATGGACATCGCTCAAGTCCCCTTTCTTGTTAGGTAGCTAACGCCATTGTACTATACTCCGCTTATTTTTAAAAGCTCCTACCCATAGTATATTTACCCGAAACAGAAAACAGATGTCAAGGTTATTTTCTTGAAACAGTTGATCGGAAGTATTGCAATCCGTTTTTATGTATGATAAATTATAGTAGTGTTTTGAGCACGTAGTTTGGCAAGTGAGGAGGGAAACAAAATGGCAAAATGCTTTGTAACTGGTAAGAAAAAATCATTCGGAAACGCTCGTTCTCACGCAATGAATGCGAACCGCCGTACATGGAAAGCGAACCTTCAAAAAGTTCGCATTTTAGTTGACGGAAAGCCAAAGCGCGTTTGGGTTTCTGCTCGCGCATTAAAATCCGGAAAAGTAGAACGTGTGTAATAGAAAAAAGCACCAATCATTTGGTGCTTTTTATCCTTTTTTGAACGAGTTTAACATCGCTCGTACAATTCCACCTAAAAATTTTGGTAACTTAATCGTATAAAATTTCACCATGATTCCCTCCCCTACTGTGCACACTCTTCTACCATTATATTCATCTCCGCACAAATCGTACCTCGAAGCGTTTATTTTTCATCCTTGCTTCTTATCATCATTAATATGCCTTCAGTAAACGAAAAAGTACCAAAATGATGGATGAGTTCATTACTTACGCATAATGTTGAGCCGAGTGGTATATCGTGCGCATTAAGCGGATATTTAAATCCGCGAAGCGTTAAAGCGCGAATCGGGGTCATTGGGATAAAGGAAATATACGAATAATTCCCCTCGTTTTTAACCGTATGTTCGCCGCTTCGATAAAGCGTAACGACGTTTTGGCGATCAATTAATTCAATTTGTCCATCTTTTCCTTTAAACAAAAGCTGTACGTTCCCGAATAAATGGTCAAGTCGTCCGCCGGTCACCCCAAACAAACGAATTTTCGTTGCCTTTTGTTCCAGCGCCCAATCGAGCGCAATGTCTGTGTCGGTTTGATCTTTTTCCGCTGGCCATATGTCGATGTGAGGTAATTTGTTTTTCAATTGTTGTAACTCTTGTTCATCAATTGAGTCAAAATCGCCAAATGCTCGCTTTGGCATGATTCCCGCATCAAGCAACGCTAAAACGCCGCGATCTACTCCTACCCAACATACATCTTCTCCGTCATAAGCTTGTAAATGTGGCAAAAGATTGGTCGGTCCGCCTGCTACAAGATGAATAATCAATGGGCTCACCTCCTAAGAAAGAAGGATGTGTCAAGATGACACACCCTCACGAATAGCGCGAATCGCTTTAGCACGATCGGCTTGATTATAAATGGCTGATCCAGCAACGAGCACGTTCGCACCGGCTTCGACGCAAAGCTTTGCCGTTTCTGCGTGAATGCCGCCGTCGACTTCGATTTCAACAGAAACCCCTCGTTCACGAACGAGTGTTGAGAATGCGTGAATTTTTGGAAGCACTGCTGGAATAAACGATTGTCCGCCAAAACCAGGGTTGACCGTCATAAATAAAACGAGGTCGAGGTCTTCAATCACATGTTCAATCATCGAAATCGGCGTATGCGGATTTAACGCTACTCCTGCTTTCACACCATGTTCTTTAATAAGATGGATCGTGCGATGTAAATGCGGACACGCTTCAACATGTACCGTCAAATAATCTGCTCCTGCTTTCGCAAATGTCGGGATATAACGATCGGGTTGTTCAATCATTAAATGAACGTCAAGCGGCAATGTCGTCACAGGACGAATCGCCTCGACGATGAGCGGTCCGATGGTGATATTTGGGACGAAATGCCCGTCCATGACATCAACATGAATATAATCCGCTCCCCCGCGCTCTACGTCGATAATTTCTTCGCCAAGTTTAGCAAAATTGGCAGATAAAATGGATGGTGCAATTTTAACCATGTTTAATACCTCGGCTTTCGTTCTTTTATTTCCTCGATAAAGCTTACGTAATGTTCATAACGATAAGAAGGAATGTCCCCCGACGCTAACGCCTCTTTCACCGCACATTTCGGCTCAGCTGTATGCGTACAACCACGGAATTTACAATCGGCACTTCTAGCTACAAACTCCGGAAAACAAAGCGGCAATTGTTCGAGTTCCATATCATCGAATTCTAGCGCACTAAATCCTGGTGTATCTGCGACAAAGCCGCCTCCGATTTCAATGAACTCGACATGTCTTGTCGTATGTTTTCCACGTCCAAGGTGATGGGAAATGTCGCCTGTTTTTAGCTGTAAGCCTGGACGTAACGCATTGAGTAAAGACGATTTTCCGACACCAGATTGCCCAGCAAATACGGACACTTTTCCTTCCAAGTAAGGCAATAACACGTCAACTCCTGCACGCGTCTTGACAGATACTTCTAACACGTCATATCCAATTTGACGGTAGTCGCGAATATATTGTTCGATGCGCGGCTTCGTTTCATCGTCGACTAAATCCATTTTACTGACGACGATAATCGGACGAATGTTTTTTGCTTCAATGAGTACGAGAAAGCGGTCAAGTAATCCTGGGCTAAAATCCGGCTCGACGGCTGAAAACACTAAAATCGCTTGATCAATATTCGCGATCGGCGGGCGAACAAGTTCATTTTTCCGCTCAAACACGTCTAATATGTAACCTTCTCGTTCATTTTCTGCTTGAAAGGAAACGTAATCGCCAACAAGTGGCGTCACCTTTCGCTTGCGAAACACCCCACGACCACGACATTGATACACTTGCCCGTCACTTAACACGTAATAAAAGCCGCTTAACGCTTTAATAATTTTTCCTTCCGCCATGGCTTCCCTCCTTCTACGGTGTTGTTGGATATGGAACAATGCCTTCGCGCACCGTCGTGCCATTAACGACGACGCGATATTTTCCTTGTTTTCCTTGTTGAATAACAAATTCGACACGTTCTTTCACGTCATTTGTTAAACGATATCGCTTGTACGGTTGAGCGAACGAATGATTTTCGTCTTCAATATATAATTCTGCCATGACTGGTTCGTTCACATCAACAGGCGGTTCATACGGAATGTCGATGTCTTGAATTACTTTCTTTGTTTGTACCGGCTCTTTTCCGAGGGAAATGACAACCGTAACGGTTGCTCCTTTTTCTAGTTTTGCATTCGCTTGTGGCGTTTGAGAAATAACGAGCCCTTTTTCGACCGTATCGGAATATTGTTGTTTGACGATGACATACAATTGTTGATCTGCCGCGTAGTCACGTACGCTCTTTTCCGTATATCCTGTTAAATCTTTTAAAATGATTTTTTCGCGTCCAAGGCTTACCGTAAAACGCACTTCTGTTTCTTCTGGTACAACTTTTTCACCCGGAAGCGGAAATTGTTCAATAATCGTCCCTGCTGGCTCATCACTATATACTTCTTTTTTATCGATAAGCAAATATTTTTCTGAACGCAATTGCGGTTCGACATCAGCAATTTGTTCACCCACATAATTTTTGAACGCGACTTTTTTCTTTCCGATACTTTTATAAATGGTGACAGCCGTTCCTGCTTTCACGACTTTTCCAGCTTGTGGATTCGTACGGATAACAAATCCTTCGGCGATGTCATCATGTTCTTGTTCGATCGTTTCTTCGATTTTTAAACCTAATGATGTCAGTTCCGCGATCGCATCATCATAATGTTTGTTCGTCACATCCGGTACAGTGACATCTTTCGGGAAAAATAAATCAGGAAGCCATGTGACCGCACTCACTCCAGCCCCGATGAACAACAAAAGAAACAGCGCCCATAAAGCGATCCATTTTTTTGACCTTTTTTCTTTTGGAGCGGGCACGTTTTCCCTTTTTTCTAGCGATGGAGCAGGTGATTTAATAATCGGCACTACTTTTGTTTCCTCATCATCGTCTTCGATAGGGAGCGTGAATTTTGCTTCGTTTATACGTTCAGGTGAAAGAGCGGTACGAATATGTTGTCGCATATCTAACGCGCTATTGTAGCGATGCAACGGATTTTTCGCCGTTGCTTTTAGCACAATGTTTTCTACGCTTTGTGGAATATTCGGATTCCATCGTCGTACAGATGGCGTCTCCGTTTGCAAATGTTTTAACACAATCGCGACAGCCGATTCACCTGAAAAAGGTAGTTGACCGGTCAATAGTTCAAACATGACGATACCAAGTGAATAAATATCCGACTTTTCCGTTGCCATTCCGCCTTTTGCTTGTTCCGGTGATAAATAATGAACCGATCCTAACACCGAGTTCGTTTGTGTAATCGTTGTTGAACTTAACGCGACAGCGATACCGAAATCTGTAATTTTCAATGTTCCGTCTTCTGCCACTAAAATATTTTGCGGCTTAATATCACGATGAATAACACCGTTTTGATGCGCGTGAGCAATTGCTCCTGTTAGTTGATCCATCATGCGTAGCGCCTCTTGCACAGGAAGCGGGGCATGTTGTTGAATATATTGTTTTAACGTACAGCCGCGCACATATTCCATGACCATATAATAAATGCCGTCATCTTCCCCAACATCGTAAATCGTGACAATATTTTCATGATTTAAACTTGTTGCGGCTTGTGCTTCGCGGCGAAAACGTTTAATAAATAATTCATCGTTTACAAAATCTAAGCGTAACACTTTGACGGCAACGTCGCGATCTAAAATGATATCTCTAGCTAAATAAACGTTCGCCATTCCACCGCCGCCGATAAGTTGCAACAATTTATAGCGACCGTTTAATCGTTTGCCGATGAGCACGAGCGATCACCTACTTTCATCCACATCTACAAATTGTACGATCGCTAACGTAATATTATCTTCGCCGCCGTGCTCGTTTGCGACGTTGATAAGCGCTTGCGCTTTTTCCTCAAGCGAACGGTCGGACGTTAATACGTCGATCATCGTCTGTTCCGTCACTTTATTAGAAAGCCCATCAGAACAAAGGAGCAACATATCTCCTTCGTCGATCGTAACCGTTTTGACATCTAACTGAATCGTCTGTTCCGTTCCGAGCGCACGCAATAGTACATGTTTACGCGGATGGTATTCTGCATCTTCTTTTGATAGTTGTCCACTTTTCACTAATTCATTCACAAGGGAATGGTCTTCGGTCATTTGTTGAAATCCGTTTGCGTTCAATAAATAACAACGGCTATCACCGATGTGTCCAATTGTCGCAAACTGATTTGTACAAATAGCAGCAACAACGGTCGTACCCATTCCTTGACAATGCTCGTTCGTTTGCGAATGATGAAAAAGCGATTCGTTTACTTTCATAACATGTTCTTTTAACCACATTTCTGCCTGTTGCGGCGAAGTCATTTCGCCTGTTTCTTCCCAAAATTGTTTTAGTTGCGTCATCGTCATTTCACTCGCCACGTCGCCAGCGAGATGCCCCCCCATCCCGTCAGCGACAACAGCTAAATAATTGCCCGCTTGATTAATAAAAACTCCACCATTATCTTCATTATGTGACCGAATTTTCCCGACATCCGTTTGAAACACCGCCTTCATACACGCACGACACTCACAAGAGTATCGCTTCCTCCCTTCATATAGGTGTTGCTACATCTTACGCTTTCGTCTCCTCTTTTCGTTCTTTTGCGCGCAGCTGTCCGCATGCAGCATCAATATCGTGTCCTTGCTCGCGACGAATCGTAACATTAATGCCATGTTTTTTTAACATTTTCTCAAACGCAAAAATTTGTTCACGCGGTGTACGAACGTAGTTGCGTTCAGGTACGTAGTTGACTGGAATTAAATTGACATGGCATTTCAATCCTTTAATGAGCTCCGCAAGCTCTTCTGCATGTTCAATTTGATCGTTTACACCGCCAAATAAACCGTATTCAAATGTGACGCGTCGTCCCGTTTTTTCAATGTAGTAGCGCACCGCTTCCATGAGTTCTGGCAATTTATAAGCTCGATTAATCGGCATTAGTTTTGAGCGCAATTCTGTATTTGGCGCATGAAGCGAAATCGCAAAATTAATTTGCATATTTTCATCGGCAAATTTGTAAATTTTTGGGATGATACCACTTGTCGATACAGTAATATGACGCGCGCCGATATGCAACCCTTTTGGGTGGTTGACGATTTTTAAAAACTTGATTAGCTCATCATAGTTATCGAACGGTTCGCCTATTCCCATTACAACGATGCTGCTTACACGTTCATTCGTTTCATCGAGCGCCTTTTGCACTTTGACAACTTGGGCGACAATTTCACCCGCTTGCAAATTGCGCTTTAATCCGCCTAATGTCGAAGCGCAAAACGTACACCCAATGCGACAGCCGACTTGGGTCGTGACACAAATTGAATTTCCGTAATCATGGCGCATAAGCACCGTTTCAATCGAATAACCGTCATGAAGCTCAAATAAAAATTTCATCGTTCCGTCTTTTGATGTTTGCTGTACGAGCGTTTTTAACGTTGTAATGACAAAATGTTCAGCTAACCGCTCGCGCAATGCTTTCGGAATATTCGTCATGTCTTCAAATGACGTCACCCGTTTTTTATATAGCCATTCAAAAATTTGTGTGGCGCGAAACGGCTTTTCCCCTTGCTGTTCCACCCAACTTTGTAAATCTTCTAAACGCATTGAGTAAATGGATGGTTTCATATGATGTCACCTTTCTTTTTCAATGTTGCGATAAAAAATCCGTCGCTATATACGTGATGAGGAAGCAATTGCAACATGCCGCGATCTACATATGACGCAACAGACGATGGTAGACGCGAAGCAAGTGTTTCGTCGCGATCATATTCGGGATGTTCAGCTAAAAACTGGGCGATGACTTGTTCATTTTCTTCGCGATCAACGGTACATGTGCTATATACAAGCGTTCCGCCACGCTTTAAAAGCGGGGCAACCGATCGTAAAATATTGAGTTGAACGTCCGCAAGTTGTGTAATATCTTTTTCATTTTTCGCATATTTAATTTCCGGTTTGCGACGAATGACACCAAGCCCTGAACACGGGGCATCAACTAATATGCGATCGAACGTTTCAGTGGCAAATTGCGTATGCGCTTGACGGCTATCGAGCTGTTTCGCTTCTATATTCGACAAGCCGAGTCGCTTCGCCTGCTGTTCAATCAGTTTTACTTTATGATCGTGAATATCTAACGCGACAACGCGCCCGCGATTGTTCATGCGCTCTGCGATATGCGTCGTTTTTCCGCCTGGAGCCGCACAACAGTCTAACACGACATCTGTTTCGTTTGGAGAAAGGGCATAAGCGACAAGCATCGAACTTTCATCTTGAATCGTTATAAGCCCTTCGCGAAACACGCTCGTTTTAGCGGCATTTCCTTTTGTTATTTTAATGCCAATCGGAACGATGGAAGAAGGGATAGCTTCTATTCCCTCTTCTTTTAGGCGATCGATAACTTCTTCAACGGTTACGCGCATCACGTTTACTCGCGCTGTTTGTTCTGGTGGGAAGTTGTTTACTTCGCACATCCGTTTCGTTTCATCGAAGCCAAACTGTTCGATCCATCGGCGCACAAGCCATACGGGATGACTTGTCGCGATGGCTAACCGTTCGCTCTCATCTTTTATGTCGTCCAAGGAGCGCAATCCTTGCCGTTGAACAGAACGTAATATGCCGTTGACGAGCGAAGCGATGCCACGATGACCACGACGCTTGGCAATTTCGACTGCTTCAAATAACACCGCCCGATCAGGGATTCGATCTAAATATACCATTTGATAAAGCGACATGCGAAGTAGTAGGTGCACCCACGGCTCGATTTTTCCTTTGATAAACGGCTGTAAATAGTAATCAAGCGTATCGCGTCGCTGAATCGTGCCGTATACTAATTCTGTTAAAAGGGCAACGTCTTGGGCGGATAATTCGTTCGTTTCGATCACATGATGTAATGATAAATTGCTATATGCTCGTTTTTTTTCAATATCGATTAGCACATCTAATGCTACATTTCGCACGTTACTCATTCGTTCCTCCTAATACTGTCCCGATGGAAATCGTCGTGCCGCGCAAAAAGTCAGTTGCGCTCATTTTCCGTTTCCCAGCTGGTTGTAGTTCCGTAATTTTAATTGCCGTTTCATTCCCTGTCGCAACGATGATGCCATCTTGTTCAACGGCGACAATGGTACCAGGTTTCGCTTGTGAAGAAGCGGGTACTTTTTCTCCCCACCAAATTTTCCACCGTTCCTCACCATACATCGTATAGGCAACAGGCCACGGATTCATGCCGCGAATATGGTTGTAAATGTCTTCTCCTGTTTTTGTCCAATCGATTCGCTCTTGTTCTGGTTTAATGTTGTACGCAAACGTCGCTTGTTCATCATTTTGTTTGATTGGTGTAATGTCGCCTCGAAGCAGTTTTGGGAGCGTCTCAGAAAGTAGTCGTGCTCCTGCTTGGCTTAGTTTGTCGTGCAATGTTCCGACGGTATCGCGCTCATCGATTGGCACTTCCACTTGCGTTAATATATCGCCTGCATCTAGTTTTTCAACCATATACATAATGGTAATACCTGTTTTTTCTTTTCCTTGTAAAATGGCGTAATGAATCGGTGCCCCTCCACGCAACTCAGGCAAAAGCGAGGCATGCACGTTAATACAACCGTACGTTGGTGCGTCAAGAAGCGGTTTCGGTAAAATTTGTCCGAATGCAGCGGTCACAATTAAATCAGGCTGTAGAGCGATGACGTGCTCGTATTGTTCTTTCTCGCGAATTTTCGTTGGTTGAAATACCGGAATGCCGTACGATTCCGCTGCCACTTTGACAGGTGGTGGCGTCAATTGTTGTTTTCGCCCTTTCGGTTTATCTGGCTGTGTAACGACGCCAACGACGTTATATCCGTCTTTGATCAATTGTTCTAAAATCGGAACAGCAAAATCAGGTGTTCCCATAAACACAATGTTCATTGTTCGAACTCCCCTTCTTCATAATAGCGAATCACTTTTGACGTAAATAATATGCCATGTAAATGGTCAATCTCATGTTGTAAGGCACGCGCTAAAAAGCCGGTCGCTTCGATTTCAAACGGGCGACCGCGACGATTTTGCGCACGTACTTTCACGTATTGAAAACGTTTTACTTCCCCAAACAGTCCCGGAAAACTTAAACAGCCTTCGGGACCGATTTGCTCGCCGTTTTGGGCAACGATGATTGGATTAATTAATTCAATGCGCCCATGGCGATCGCCAATATCGACAATGGCAATTTGTTGATCGACACCAATTTGTGGAGCAGCTAATCCAACTCCATCGGCCGCAAGCATCGTATCGTACATATCATTTAATAACTTGATTAGCTTTCGGTCAAATACGGTGACTGGTTGACAAACCGTTTCTAAAATGGGTGCAGGATATGTCACAATCGGTAAAATGGCCAAAATGGTTCCTCCCTTATTTACATCATCATATATGGATTTAAATCGATCGTAATCGTCACATCGCCGCGCGCCATGTCGCGCTGATAATGTTCGACAATCGCGCGAAGCGCTGTCGTTAAGTTCGTTTCCCGCTTGTATTTTATCATGCATTGGTAACGATATCTATCGTTCATGCGTGCAATTGGCGAAGCAACAGGTCCTAACACGACCGCTTCAGCTGACAAATGTTTTTTCACATGTGCAGCGATTTTTTCAGCGATGCTTATTCCTTTCAGCGCATCGACATGGGATACGGTAATGAGCGTTAAATAGTAAAACGGTGGATATCCATGTTTTTTTCTGTTCATCATTTCGCGCTCATAAAATGCTTCGAAGTGATGATCGGCTGCTAGTTGAATGCTGTAATGTTCGGGCGTATACGTTTGAATAACGACTTCTCCCGGCAAATGATGCCGCCCCGCTCGGCCACTCACTTGCGTCAACAGTTGAAACGTTTTTTCGGCCGCCCGAAAGTCAGGGACATGAAGCATCGTGTCTGCCGCTAATACGCCAACTAATGTGACGTTCGCAAAATCAAGCCCTTTCGCTATCATTTGCGTGCCGAGTAAAATGTCCGCTTTTCCGTCGCCAAACTCGTTTAACAGCCGTTCATGTGCTCCTTTTCGGCTCGTTGTATCGACATCCATGCGAATGACGCGAGCATGAGGGAGAAGTTTAGTTAATTCTTCTTCCACCTTTTGTGTTCCTGTTCCGAAAAAACGAATATGTTCGCTTTGACAAGCAGGACAATGGGCAGACATGCGCTGTTCGTATCCACAATAATGGCATTTCAGTTGCTGCTGCACGCGATGATACGTAAGCGAAATATCGCAATGTGGACATTGAATGACGTGACCGCAATCGCGACACATGACAAAAGATGAATAACCACGACGATTTAAAAACAAAACAGACTGCTCCCCTTTTTGTAGCCGCTCCGTTAATTTTTCATATAAAAGACGAGAAAACATGGAACGGTTTCCTGCGCGCAGTTCTTCACGCATATCGACAATCTCAACAGGTGGGAGCGCATGGTCATTCATTCGTTTCGTTAACGTCACTTGCTTATATACCCCTTTTTTCGCACGCGCAAACGATTCAAGTGATGGCGTAGCGCTGCCGAGCACAACCGGACAACGATGGTAACAACCGCGAAAAATAGCCACATCGCGCGCATGATAGCGAGGCGATTCTTCTTGTTTGTAGCTCGTTTCATGTTCTTCATCAATAATGATGATGCCGATGTTTTCAAACGGGGCGAAAATGGCAGAGCGAGCGCCAACGACAAGTTTCACTTCTTTTCGTTGAATTTTCCGCCATTCATCATACTTTTCTCCGAGTGATAATCCACTATGAAGAACGGCTACTTTGGAGCCGAATCGCTCTTTAAACCGTCTGACCATTTGAGGCGTAAGCGAAATTTCAGGGACGAGCACAATCGCCTCTTTCCCTTTTTTTAAAACGAGATCGATCGCTTGCATATACACTTCCGTTTTTCCGCTCCCGGTAACACCGTACATTAAAAAAACATCGTGCACGTTTTGTTCAATGGCTTGTCCGATCGCTTGTAACGCTTGATGTTGTTCATCTGTTAAGACGAATGGTTTTGTTTTTGAAAATGAGCGATTGGCGTACGGATCACGATATATTTCTTTCTCTTTCACAGCGACAAGTTGTTTTTTAATGAGCGTTTGAACAGTTGCCCATGTGCTATTTGTTTCGCTCAACAGCTGTTTTAAAGGCAAAGCTCGTGCTGTCAACAAATGTTCGAGCACTTGCTTTTGTTTCATTGCGCGCGTTGAAAGTGATGCAAGTGCATGGGTGACGTGTTCGTCATTTGCACATAATTCGACCCATTTTTCTGTTTTTATTTTTCCTTTTTCTTCAACTCGATAAACGACTTCAATATGACCTTTTGCAATTTCTTTTTGTAATAGGCGCACATATGGCGTTTGCTCAACCTCGCTCCATGGGATAGTGAGACGATCACGAAACAGCGCGCGCACGTTTTCGTGGACGAGGGGCATATGTTGTTCGATGAGTCGAATATCTTTCTCATATTTCGCTTTCATCGCCGCAGGTAACATCGCTTGAAAGGCAGATACCATAAAACAAAGTGTCGTTTCGGTTAGCCACCTCCCTAATTGAAGTAATTCCTCGTTTAATACAGGAACGACATCAAGAAGGGAATGAATTGGCTTTAGTTGCTCGATGGGCATATCGGTCGTTTCTTTTACTTCGATGACAAATCCTTGTAAAAGTCTATTGCCAAATGGCACGACGACGCGCATGCCTGGTTGTACGATATCGACAAACTTAGGCGGGATGATATAATCAAACGGGCGATCCGTTTGACTAGCTGGAATATCAACAATGACAGAAGCAATGGTCATACGCGTCCCTCGATTTCACGATGAACTTCACGTAAAATTTCTTTTGCCACTTCCGATTTTGGTAAAAGCGGAAGGCTTTTCACTGTTCCGTCTCGTTTAAACAGCGTCACAATGTTTGTATCCGTCCCAAATCCCGCCCCTTCTTGAACGACGTTATTGGCAACGATCATATCCGCATTTTTGCGTGTCAGCTTATCTTTGGCATATCGTTCAACATCGTTCGTCTCTGCCGCAAAACCGACTAAAAATTGATGTGTTTTTTGTTCACCGAGCGTTTGTAAAATGTCGATCGTTCGTTCTAAAACGACCGTATAGTCCCCTTGTTGCTTTTTTATTTTATTGTCAGCAACATATTTCGGACGATAATCCGCCACCGCTGCTGTTTTAATGACGATGTCACTATCATGGAAATGGTTCATCACTTCTTCGTACATGTGTTGCGCACTTTCAACGCGAATCATTTGTACACCCGGAGGGCTAGGAAGCGCCGTCGGACCAGAAATAAGAACGACATTCGCTCCAAAATCACGTGCGGCTTCTGCAAGTGCATAGCCCATTTTTCCGGTTGAATGATTGCTGAAAAAGCGAACAGGGTCAAGTTTTTCACGCGTTGGACCAGCGGTTACTAACACTTTTTTTCCTTTTAATATGTGATTTGTTGCAAAATGTTGTTCAAGCAACGTAACGATCGTTTCCGGTTCTTCTAATCGTCCTTTTCCAACGTAACCGCACGCAAGCATCCCTTCGGCTGGTTCAATGAAGCGATAACCGAACGACTGCAACGTGCGCATATTTTGTTGGACGGCTGGGTGTTCGTACATATGGACGTTCATCGCTGGTGCAATCCACACCGGTGCTTTTGTCGCAAGCAAAATCGTTGTCACCATATTGTCAGCTAAACCGTGCGCGAGCTTTGCGATCGTGTTTGCAGTCGCAGGGGCAACGAGTACGACATGTGCCCAATCAGCTAAATCAATGTGTGCGATGACGTGCGGCTTTTTTTCATCAAATGTATCGATGTACACCTCATTTTTTGATAACGCTTGAAACGTAAGCGGTGTGACGAATTGACAAGCAGCTTCCGTCATAACGACTTTGACGTTCGCCCCCGCTTGCACAAGTTTGCTTGTGAGCGCTGCAGCTTTATATACAGCAATGCCACCTGTAACACATAATAAAATGTTTTTTTGCTGAAGCATCAGCGTTGCCCCTTTCGTTTTGATATTTGTAAAAAAATAACAACCTAAAACTAGGTTGTCGTAAGTAGGTTATTGCGTTGCTTCTTCTTCGCTAACGACTTCAATATGACCCGCCGCAATTTCTTCTAACGCTTTGCCGACAAATTTTTTCGACACAGGTTTTTCGATTGTTAAATCGTTTTTGACTTGCAATTGACGGGCGCGTTTCGCCGCCACGGTCACAAGCGTATATTTTGAATCTAATTTTGTCATAAGTAAATCAATGGAAGGGTACAACATATTACTCAACCTCCAACATCTTTTTGTATCGTTGTGCGACGCGTTCGCGTCGGCAATGCTCTGCCATCACAATCGCTCTAATGCGTTCACACGCAAGCTCGACTTGGTCGTTTTCGACGACGTAATCGTACGCATCCATCATTTCTAGTTCTTCTTTTGCCGCCTTTAACCGATCGCGAATGAGTTCTTCCGATTCAGTTCCGCGCATTTCGATTCGTTTTCGCAATTCGCTTAAACTTGGCGGGGCTAAGAAAATAAAGAGCGCCTCTGGGAACACTTTGCGAACTTGCATCGCTCCTTGCACTTCAATTTCTAAAAAGACGTCTTTTCCTTCTTGCAACGTTTTTTCCACGTACGCAATTGGCGTACCGTAGTAATTCCCAACATATTCCGCCCATTCTAACAGCTCATTTTCACGAATCATTTGTTCAAACTGTTCTCGCGTTTTGAAAAAGTAATCAACGCCATCCACTTCACCTTCGCGCGGTTTGCGCGTTGTGACGGAAATGGAATATTGTAATTGAATGTCTGGCTGTGAAAATAAAGCTTTACGCACCGTCCCTTTTCCGACACCGGACGGCCCTGATAAAACGATTAATAAACCTCGCTCTTTCATGTTGATCCCTACCCTTCTGTAATAAACAAACTACTCCACATTTTGCACTTGTTCTTTAATTTTTTCAAGGGCGCTTTTCATGTTAACAACTTCCGAAGCAATGTGGCTATCGTTTGCTTTAGCACCGATCGTATTCGTTTCGCGATGGAGCTCTTGAACGAGAAAGTCGAGCTTTCGTCCGACAGATCCTCCTTCGGAAACGATGCGACGGAATTGCTCGATATGGCTATATATGCGTTTTAATTCTTCATTAATGTCGACTTTTTCTGCAAATAAAGCGACTTCTGTTAATAGCCGTTGTTCGTCGACGATACCTTGTACAAACTCGTGCACTCGCTTATGTATGCGATCGCGGTAAGAGGCAACGACCGTTGGCGCAAGTTGTTCAATGCGACGTGCACTTTTTTCAATCGTCTCCAGTTGCGTCAGCATATCTGCTAATAGCGCTTTTCCTTCTTGTTCGCGCATATATTTTAGTTGCTCAACCGCTTCTTTTGTCGCTTCTAAAAGTAAAGAAAGAAGCGCATCGTTCTGCACAGGCTGTTCTGTCATTTCAACCGCATCGGATAGCATGTGCACAACATCCCGAAGCGATATATCATCAGCAAAATGAAATCGACTGCGCATCTCATGCAGCATGCGATAATACGCATCGACAAGCTGCCAGTCAACGTGTAGCGTTCGTTCAACGAGCTGTTCTCCTTCAATCGTCACAAACACCTCAACACGTCCACGTGCAATATGTTCAGTAATCACTCTTTTTATTTTATCTTCAAACATCATCCACTGTCTAGGCATGCGGATCGAAATTTCACAAAAACGGTGATTAACAGATTTCATTTCCACCGTAACGCGTACGTTTTCGCCTTCTTTTTTCCCTCGACCAAATCCTGTCATACTCATGATCATGTTCTCACATCCATTGCTACGTTGTCGACAATAAAAGAAGGTAATAGATTCGCTCCATTACCCTCTTTCATTATAACATATATCACTATATAGCGAAAACATTTCATGAACGGCGACGCGCAAATAGCGAACCTGCCAGTAAAAACGTCGGAATAGCCGATAAGCCGACAATTAACAACCAATCTGCAAGCGGAAGCGAAACGGTATGGAAAATTGGTTGTAGCGGCGGATAATAAATGACAACAAGTAACAGTAGAAGCGATGACAAAACCGCAAGCACTAAATATATATTTTCAAACGGATTGCGGTCAAACACCGATCGTTCGCTTCGACAATCAAAAACGTGAATGAGTTGAGCGAGCACGAGCGTTGCGAAGGCGACCGTCTGCGCATACGTCAAGTTTTCTGGGTGGCGCGTATGCGCGACGAGAAAAGCGATAAGCGTCACTATGCCGATTAAAAACCCGCGGCTAACGATTTTCCAACCGAGCCCGCGCGCAAACACCCCTTCTTTCGGATGGCGTGGGGGCCGTCTCATGACGTTTTCTTCTGCAGGGTCTAATCCGAGTGCCATGGCAGGCAATCCATCTGTCACAAGATTGACCCATAAAATTTGAATCGGTACAAGCGGGAGTGGCAGAGCTAAAATCATCGCAAATAACATGACTAAAATTTCTCCGACGTTTGATGCAAGCAAATAGCGAATAAATTTGCGAATGTTTTCGTAAATGTTTCGCCCTTCTTCAATGGCAGCTTTAATGGTCGCAAAGTTATCGTCTAACAAAACGAGGGAAGCCGCTTCTTTTGAGACGTCCGTTCCTGTGATCCCCATCGCAATGCCAATGTTTGCTGTTTTAATAGCCGGGGCATCGTTGACGCCATCGCCTGTCATTGCGACAATATGCCCTCTTTTTTGCAACGCTTGTACGATTTTTAGTTTATGTTCTGGCGATACGCGCGCAAAAACATACACATCCTCTACAACGTCTTCTAACTCATCGACAGTGAGTTGCGATAACGTCTTTCCGTCCATCACTTTTCCATTTGATGGCAACATGTGTAGTTGCTGAGCGATCGCTTTTGCTGTTAATACGTGATCTCCTGTAATCATCACCGTTTTAATGCCTGCTTTTTTACATTCGGCTATCGCTTGTTTCACTTCTTTTCGCGGTGGGTCGATCATCCCTTGTAAACCGATGAACGTTAAGTCGCTTTCTGCTTTCGTTTCATCGTTGATCGCTTCGGCGAATGAAAGCGGACGATACGCGATCGCAATCGTTCGAAGCGCCTGTGAGGCGAGCATATTGACCGTTTGTTGTACCGTTTTTCGTTCTTGGTCGCGAAGCGGTTTGGCTTGACCGTTCATGTATAGGAAACGGCATCGTTCGAGCAACATATCTGGTGCTCCTTTTGTCACGATAAAGCGCCGATTCGAACGATCTTTCACGATGACGGTCATCATTTTGCGCGTCGAATCAAACGGAAATTCATGTTCAATCGTAAACTCATTAGCGATTTTGTCTTTCGTCCATCCTGCTTTCGCCGCAGCTACAACGAGTGCCCCTTCGGTCGGGTCACCATCAATCATATACGTTTTCCCTTTTTTCTTCAGCTCAGCATGATTGCACAACGCCCCGAACAGTAACAGTTGTTGCAACGATGTGTCTATTTTTTCTTGTTTACCGTTTAACAAAAACGTTCCTTTTGGTTCATAGCCCGTCCCGCTTACTGTCCATAAGCGATGATTCACCCATACGTGTGTGACGGTCATTTGATTTTCTGTCATCGTTCCTGTTTTATCAGAACAAATGACGGACGCGCACCCGAGCGTTTCAACGGCCGGAAGTTTGCGCACGATGGCGTTTCGTTTCATCATTCGCTGCACACCGAGCGCTAATACGACAGTGACAATAGCTGGTAATCCTTCAGGAATCGCCGCAACCGCAAGCGACACGCCTGCCAAAAACATGTCATACAGTTCATGTCCTTGCCATACACCAAGCACGACAACGAGCGCTGTGAGCGCTAAAGCGATGACAATTAAAATTTTGCCGAGCTGTTCAAGCTTTCGCTGCAACGGTGTTGTCATCGTTGGTGCAGACTGCAATAAATGGGCGATTTGTCCCATCGCTGTATTCATCCCTGTCGCTACGACAATACCTGCACCGCTTCCTTTCGTCACGAGCGTGCCCATAAACGCCATATTCGTCCGATCACCTAACGAAACGTCTTGGGGAAGTGGCGCTGTTTGTTTTTCAACCGGAAGCGACTCCCCTGTCAAAGACGATTCTTCAATATATAGTCCCTTCGCTTCAATAAGGCGTACGTCAGCCCCGATACGATCGCCGCTTGCGAATTTCACAATATCACCAACGACAAGGTCGGCGGACGGCACTTTCATCCATTCACCGTCACGTAAAACGAGCGATTCTGGGGCGGATAGTTTTTTTAACGCCTCAAGCGACTTTTCCGCTCGCCGCTCTTGTATAAATCCTAGGCATGCGTTAATGATCACAATCGCTACGATGGCGATCGCATCGATGTATTCCCCTAATACGGCAGAAATCGCCGTTGCCGCCAATAAAACGAGCACCATAAAGTCTTGAAACTGCCCGATAAATTGTTTGAACGCAGACGGCTTTTTTTCTTCTGACAGCTCATTTTTTCCAAATTGTTTTAATCGTTTTTTCGCTTCTTTTTCCGTTAATCCGAAACCGATTGTTGTGTTTACTTGTTGTTCGACTTGTTCAACACGCAGTCCGTGCCAGCTCATTTCTTTCCCCCTTCCGCTTATCTTATCTATGACAGCTTATTCAGGCATGTACAAAAAAATGATATGGTATAATCAAAAGAAAAAAGAGAAAGGTGTTTTTTTATGTCGTTTGACGGAGTATTTACATATGCGATGACAAAAGAATTACAGCGCACGCTTGTCGGGGGGCGCATTTCAAAAATTTATCAACCCTCTTCATATGAATTAGTATTTCATGTTCGCTCGCACGGACGTAACTATAAATTGTTATTATGTGCACATCCGACTTACGCCCGTATTCATTTAACAAATGAGACGTACGATAACCCGTCTGAACCACCGATGTTTTGCATGCTTTTGCGCAAACATATGGAAGGGGGCATCATCGAGGCGATTACGCAAGTCGATTTTGATCGCATCATCATCATTCACGTGAAAGCAAGAAATGAGCTTGGTGATGTATGTACGAAGCAACTCATTATTGAAATGATGGGCCGCCACAGCAACATCATTCTCGTCGATGAACAGACGAATACAATTATCGATAGCGTCAAACATCTCTCGCCTGCTGTGAACCGCTATCGAACGGTGCTGCCGGGGGCGCCTTACATTTCGCCGCCATCACACAACAAACTGAATCCGCTTGATGCGACGGAAGAAACGGTGTTAAAAAAAATCGATTTTCTCGCTGGAAAATTAGCCGATCAACTCGTGGCGACATTTATGGGCATTTCTCCGCTGTTTGCTCGCGAAGCTGTTCATCGGGCAGGGCTCGCCAATCGGACGACGCTACCGAAAAGTTTTATATCGCTTATCGAAAACGTACGAAACGGGAATTTTACTCCGTGTATATATACGACAGGGGAAAAAGAAATATTTTACGCGTTGCCACTCACTCATATTGAAGGCGAAATGAAACCGTTTGACACATTAAGCGAGATGCTTGACCGTTTTTATTTCGGCAAGGCCGAACGCGACCGTGTCAAACAACAAGCGCACGATTTAGAGCGATTTGTCGCGAATGAAAAAGCGAAAAATGAGAAAAAGCTCATGAAGTTACAACAAACGTTAGAAGAAGCAAAACAAGCGGAGCGATATCGGCTGTACGGCGAATTGTTGACGGCAAATCTTTACGCGGTTGAACGCGGAATGAAAGAAGTGAAAGTTGTTAACTATTACGACGAAAATGGTGCAACGGTCACGATTCCACTTGATGAACAAAAAACGCCATCGGAAAACGCGCAAAGCTATTTTCAAAAGTATCAAAAAGCGAAAAACTCGCTTGCGATCGTCCAAGAGCAAATCGAACGCACAAAAGAAGAAATCGTCTACTTCGAAACGCTTTTACAACAGCTCGAAACAGCCTCACCAAAAGACATTGACGATATTCGCGACGAATTAATCGAACAAGGCTATTTGCGCGCCAAGGCGACAAAACAGAAAAAACAAAAGCCGCGCACGATTGACCTTGAACGCTACATCTCAAGCGACGGCACGGAAATTTTCGTCGGCAAAAACAATAAACAAAACGACTATTTAACGAACAAATTCGCAAGCAAAGACGACATTTGGCTTCATACGAAAGACATCCCTGGCTCCCACGTCGTCATTAAAAGCAAGCAACCATCCGAACAAACGATCATCGAAGCTGCCCATTTAGCCGCCTACTTTAGTAAAGCGCGCCACTCCAGCTCCGTTCCGGTCGACTACACGCGCGTCCGCTACGTTAAAAAACCGAGCGGTGCCAAACCTGGTTTCGTCATTTACGAAAACCAACAGACGATTTACGTCACGCCGGACGAGGAGTTGGTCGTGAGGATGAAAAAACCCGTCTAAGCAGGCGGGTTTTTCACACTTATCAAAATATTTTGTCGTTTTTTTATTCTCTCTTTTCGTCGAATCATGATATAATGGGAGCGAAAAAAAGGATGTGAGCATGATGGAACAGTTGTTGCAACGCATTTTTGATGAGCTGGCATATTTGCGTGCGAATATGGCAACGAAAGAAGACGTCGCTATGTTGAAAGATGACATTCGCGTATTAGAAAACCGCGTGAGTCATATCGAACAGACGATGGCGACAAAAGACGATATTGCAAGCATCGAGCAGCGTATGGCGACAAAAGACGATGTCGCAAGCATCGAGCAACGTATGGCGACAAAAGAGGATGTTGTATCTCTGCAAAGCGGTATGCGTGAGCTTGAACATCGGGTGGAGCGAATTGAACAGACAATGGCCACAAAAGACGATGTGGCGCTCGTGCCAGCGATTCGGGAAATGGTTGGACAATTAATGGAACGAATGACTGTTGTTGAGTTGCATGTTCAAGAAATTCCTGCTATGAAACAGCAAATTGAACAATTGTCGCAACAAATGGAAGAAGGATTTGAAAAAATGGCGCATCAAGAAACGATTCTACAAGCATTATCACTCCGTTCGATTCAACAAGCAAACGATATCCACTATTTAAAAACAAACGTCATTCCCACGAAATAAATATAACATGAAAAAGGGTGTCACTCGTTGGACACCCTCGTTTTTATGCTTCTAATTGCTCACGCCAATGATGTAGTGTTGCTCGCTCTTTTTCGGTAATGATACTAAGCTCTGTTGCTGTTTCGATGAGCGTATCGTAATCGGTGACGGTGTAGTATGGGACTTGTTCTTGCTGAAATGCTCGTTTGCCTTTTTGTAATCCGTATGTAAAAATGGCAACGACGCCAAGCACATGGCATCCTGCTTCGCGCAAAGCCCGCACAGCATTTAGCGAGCTGCCACCTGTTGAAATTAAATCTTCTACGACAACAACGCGTTGCCCTCGTTCGACTTTCCCTTCAATTTGTTTCCCTTTTCCATGTCCTTTCGCTTGACTACGCACATAACACATCGGTACATCGAGTCGTTCGCTCACCCATGCCGCATGGGGAATGCCTGCGGTAGCGGTGCCAGCGACAACTTCCACATTCGGAAAATGCGTACGAATAAGCGAAGTGAGTTCATCGGCAATCATTTTTCTCACCGCTGGGTACGCTAACGTCAGCCGATTGTCGCAATAAATAGGGGATTGTATGCCGGAAGACCACGTAAATGGTTCGTTTGGGCTTAACGATACTGCACCGATCGAAAGCAATTGTTTTGCGATTTCTTTGTTCATCATTGTCCACCATCCCATTCTCGTTTTAGGCGTTCATATGCCGCATATGGATTGTGCGCTTTTGTGATACTTCGTCCGATGACGATATAATTTGTTCCAAGCTGTTTCGCCTCATATGGTGTTACAACGCGCACTTGATCGTCCGCTTGATCATCCGCAAAACGAATGCCTGGGGTAACGGTGATGAACGATGCGCCAAGTGATGCACGAAGAAACGGCACTTCTTTTGCGGAACAAACGACGCCGTCAAGCCCACTTCGATATGCAAGGGTGGCGTAATGAAGCACCGCTTCATTCATCGTACGGTCGATCAACAATTCATCATGGAGCATTCGTTCGCTTGTGCTCGTTAGCTGCGTCACCGCAATGCAACGGGGACGCTTCATTCCCGGTGGCGTTCCTTCTTCTAATCCTTCGATCGCTGCGCACATCATCGCGCTTCCTCCTGATGCATGAACGTTCACTAAATCAATGCCTAATTTCGCCAATCCTTTCATTGCTCGTTTTACTGTATGCGGAATATCATGAAGCTTTAAATCTAAAAAAATATCATGTCCGCGCTGCTTTAATTCGTCGATGATCGCTGGACCTTCTTGAAAATATAGCTCCATGCCGACTTTTAAAAAGAGCGATGTGTCAGAAAATAACTGCAAAAACGACCGCACTTCTTCCTTTGATGAAAAATCAAGTGCCACAATAAACGGTTTGTCCATTGTTCCAGCTCCTTCCCGTACATTCCGAAATATGATCGATACGTAGTTCATCTAAAAGAGGTGGCAAGTCGCGAATAATATGTGGACAAACGTACGGGTCGATAAAATTCGCTGTTCCAATCGCCACCGCGCTTGCACCGGCATAAAAAAACTCGATGACATCTTCGGCGCTTTGAATGCCGCCCATGCCGATAATCGGAAGCGATACTGCTTGGCTTACTTCATAAATCATTCGAATGGCAATCGGTTTAATGGCTGGACCAGATAATCCGCCTGTTCCGTTCGCTAAAATCGGCTTCCCTGTTTTAACGTCGATGCGCATGCCAACTAACGTATTAATCATCGTCAATCCGTCCGCGCCTGCTTGTTCAATCGCTTTCGCCATCGCGACGATATTGGTGACATTCGGTGATAGTTTCACATAAACAGGCACGTCCGACACTTCTTTTACCGCCCGCGTCAGCTCCGCAGCGACTTCTGGGACCGTTCCGAATGCGATGCCGCCCTTTTTCACGTTTGGGCATGAAATGTTTAACTCGAGCGCATGAACATTTGGCGCTTTTGATATGCGCTTGGCGACTTCTACGTATTCTTCCACCGTTGAGCCAGCGATGTTGGCGATAATCGGTACGTCGTATTGCGCTAACCACGGCAGTTCTTCAGCAAGCACATAATCAACGCCGGGATTTTGCAACCCGATCGCATTTAACATGCCGCTTGCCGTCTCGGCGACACGTGGCGTCGGATTGCCGAAGCGCGCGTCAAGCGTCGTCGCTTTAATCATAATTGCTCCGAGAACGCTTAAATCGTAAAATTTCGCGTATTCCCGTCCAAATCCGAAACAACCTGAAGCAGGCATAATCGGATTTTTTAATGAAAGTCCTGGCAATTCGACTGCTAATCGGTTCATAATACGACCTCCCCCGCTCGAAATACAGGTCCATCGCTACATACTTTTTTATATGCCGTTTCGCTGTTTGGCACGTGGCATACGCATGCAAAACAAGCGCCGACGCCGCAACCCATTCGTTCTTCTAATGACAAATATAGCTCTTTATGCGGAAATTGTTGTTGTAATGCTTTTAACATCGGCTTCGGTCCGCACGCATATAACACATGAAACGAAAGGGCGTGACGTTGAATGACGTCGGTAACAAATCCTTTCATGCCGTACGAACCATCTGCCGTTGCAACGTACGTCTTACCGAACGAAGCAAATTGTTGCTCGTAAAAGACGACTTCTTTCGTTTGAAAACCGAGCACGACTGTGACACATACACCGTTTTTCACTAGTTGCTTTGCTAATTCATAGAGTGGCGGCACCCCGATACCACCACCGACAAGAAGGGCATGTTGCCCGCTTGAAAGAGCGGAAAGCGGAAAGCCGTTTCCGAGCGGACCGAGCACATCGAGCGACTCCCCAGGCTGTTTTTGCGAAAGGAGCGTTGTTCCTGCCCCTTCCGCACGGTAAATGATCGTACATTCTCCTGCTTCGTGATTAATGTCGCAAAGACTGAGCGGCCGTCTTAGTAACGGTTCACGATGTCCCACTTTAACATGCACAAATTGTCCGGGGGTGTGCATGCGCTGAACGAGCGAACCGGAAAGCGTTAATTCATAAATGCCTGTTGCGATTTGGTGGTTGGAGACGATTATCATATTTTCTCTCATACGCCCACCTTCTTTTCTGTCATTGCCGTTGTCGAAAACGTCATCGCTTCTAAAACGAGCAGCATCGCTTTCGCTGTATCGAGCGACGTTAAACAAGGAATGCCATTTTCCACCGCTTCGCGACGAATGCGGAAGCCGTCGCTTTCCGTTTCTTTTCCTTTTGTTAATGTGTTAATAACGACTTGTGCTTCGCCTTGGCGAATGACGTCAAGAATGTTTGGTGAACCGGTATGAATTTTATTGACGACAGTCACAGGAATGTTCGCTTTCCGCAACGTTTGCGCTGTGCCGTTTGTCGCAAGCAATTGATAGCCGATATTGTAAAAGCGGCGCGCGATATCAATCGCCTCTTCTTTATCTTTATCGGCAATCGTCAATAAGACGGCACCGTGCGGACGAATGTGGATGCCAGAAGCGACAAGCCCTTTATAAAGCGCCTTCGCAAACGTGTCGTCTTTCCCGATCACTTCACCCGTCGATTTCATTTCTGGACCGAGCGAAATATCGACGTTACGCAACTTTGCGAATGAAAACACAGGCGCTTTCACATATACCCCTTCACTTTCTTCTTTTAATCCAGTGTAGTAACCAAGCTCGTTTAACTTTGCGCCTAAAATGACTTTTGTTGCGATGTTTGCCATCGGCACGTTCGTAATTTTACTTAAAAATGGAACGGTGCGGCTTGAACGTGGATTCACTTCTAACACGTACACATCGCCGTCATATAGTACGAACTGAATGTTTAACAGTCCAACGATGCGCAATCCTTTTGCCAACGCAATCGTATAGTCAACAATTTGTTGTTTCATGTCTTTCGTTAACGTTTGTGGCGGATAGACGGCGATCGAATCGCCAGAATGAACACCGGCGCGCTCAATATGCTCCATAATGCCTGGGATAAACACATCTTCTCCGTCCGAAATGGCATCGACTTCAATTTCTTTTCCGATTAAATAACGATCAATTAATACCGGGTGTTGCGGATTGACTTTCACTGCATGCTCCATATAATGTAACAACTCTTCTTCTTTATATACGATTTCCATTGCACGACCACCGAGCACGTACGATGGACGCACGAGAACAGGATAGCCGATGTCTTTCGCGATGTGTACCGCTTCTTCAACCGAAAACGCTGTTTTTCCTTTCGGTTGCGGAATGCCGAGTTGCGCAAGCGTTCGTTCAAATTTGTCGCGGTTTTCGGCACGATCTAAATCTTCAAGCGAAGTGCCGAGAATGCGCACCCCACGCGCCGCTAATTCCGCCGCTAAGTTGATCGCTGTTTGTCCACCAAATTGTACAATCACGCCGATCGGTTGTTCTAAATCGATGACGTGCATGACATCTTCAATCGTTAACGGTTCAAAGTAAAGCTTGTCGGAAATACTAAAGTCGGTTGAAACCGTTTCTGGATTGTTGTTAATAATAATCGCTTCATATCCTGCTTCTTTAATCGCCCATACGGAATGAACGGTCGCATAGTCAAATTCGATCCCTTGTCCGATGCGAATCGGACCCGAACCGAGGACGACAACACTTTCACGCGTTGTAACAATAGATTCGTTTTCTTCTTCATATGTGCTGTAATAATACGGCGTTTCCGATTCGAATTCCGCTGCGCACGTATCGACCATTTTATATACCGGCGTAATGCAAGCGCGTTTCCGCATCTCATACACATCTCGTTCAGTCATCTGCCAATATTTCGCAATCGCCACATCAGAAAAGCCCATTTCTTTCGCTTTTTTTAGTATGTCGATATTGCCAACATGTTCGCGTAAAACGGATTCGTACTTCACAATGCCTTCAATTTTTGTTAAAAAGAACGGATCGATTTGGCTCCATGCATGCACTTGTTCGACCGTTACACCGCGACGAAACGCTTCCGCAATGTAAAATAACCGTTCATCGCCCGCTTTTTGAATACGCTTTTGTATCAATGCATCATCGACTTGTTCTTTTAATTCTAAATGATAGACGTTCGTTTCAAGTGAGCGCACCGCTTTTAATAGCGACTGTTCAAACGTGCGCCCGATCGCCATTACTTCCCCCGTCGCTTTCATTTGTGTACCGAGATGACGGTTGGCGGATTCAAACTTGTCAAATGGAAAACGCGGAATTTTAGTGACGACGTAATCAAGCGTTGGCTCAAAACACGCATACGTTTTTCCCGTCACAGGATTCGTCATTTCATCAAGCGTTAAACCAACGGCAATTTTTGCGGCAAGCTTCGCAATCGGATACCCTGTCGCTTTTGATGCAAGCGCCGATGAGCGACTCACGCGCGGGTTGACTTCAATGACGTAATATTGGAAGCTGTGCGGATCAAGGGCAAGTTGAACGTTGCAGCCCCCTTCGATGCCGAGCGCACGAATGATGCGCAGCGAGGCGTTGCGCAATAGCTGATATTCACGATCGCTTAACGTTTGACTTGGCGCGACAACGATGGAATCGCCCGTATGAATGCCGACGGGATCAATATTTTCCATATTGCAAACGACGATGGCGTTGTCTTTCGAATCGCGCATGACTTCGTATTCAATTTCTTTATAGCCTGCGATACTTTTTTCTAATAAACATTGATGAACGGGGCTCATTTTTAAGCCGCTTGAAACGATATCGACAAGCTCTTCTTCGTTCGTACAAATGCCTCCGCCTGTTCCACCGAGCGTAAATGCCGGGCGAACGATGACCGGATATCCGATTTGTGAAACGAACGCATACGCCTCTTGTAAACTATGTACGATGGCGCTTTCTGGCACCGGCTCGCCAAGCTCGTTCATAAGGGCTCGGAATTGTTCACGGTCTTCCGCTTTTTCAATCGCTTCTAATTTCGTGCCGAGAATTTCAACACCGCACTCTTCAAGCACTCCTGCTTTTGCTAATTCGACCGCTAAGTTTAATCCCGTCTGCCCGCCAAGCGTCGGCAAAATGGCATCGGGCCGTTCTTTCCGAATGACGCGCGAGACAAATTCGAGCGTTAACGGTTCCATGTATACTTTGTCAGCAATTTCTGTATCGGTCATAATCGTTGCCGGGTTGGAGTTGACGAGAATGACTTTATATCCTTCTTCTTTTAACGCTAAACATGCTTGCGTCCCCGCATAATCGAACTCCGCTGCTTGCCCGATGACAATCGGTCCAGAACCGATGACGAGAATCGTTTCAATATCTTGACGTTTAGGCATGAACGACACCTCTTTCTTTTTTAAACTGTTCAATCATCGCAATAAAATCGTCGAATAAACCGTTTGCGTCTTCTGGACCTGGCGACGCTTCCGGATGATATTGCACGGTAAACGCAGGAACGTCGCGATGGCGAAGCCCTTCAATCGTTCCGTCATTTAATGCGATGTGCGTCACTTCTAGCCGCGTGTGACGAAGCGACTGCTCTGTAACGGTATAGCCGTGATTTTGTGAAGTAATTGCTACTTTTCCTGTTTGGAGATGTTTCACAGGGTGATTGGAACCTCGATGACCGAACTTCATTTTTTCTGTATTCGCCCCACAAGCGAGTGCAAATAGTTGATGACCGAGACAAATGCCAAAAAGCGGAACGTGGCCAAGTATGTGTTGAATCATGTCAATCGCTTCTGGTACGTCTTTCGGATCCCCTGGTCCGTTCGATAACATGACACCGTCGGGATGCCATTGCAATACTTCTTCGGCCGTTGCGTTGTACGGTAACACGATGACATCGCAATGGCGTTTATTTAATTCGCGCAAAATACCATGCTTCATGCCAAAGTCGATTAAAACGATGCGATGGCCACGCCCTGGGCTAACGTATGGGCTTTTTGTCGATACGCGTTTCACTTGATCGCGCGCAAGCTCCGTTTCTTTTAAATAAGCGACTGCCTCCGTCACAGACACGTCCATGTCGCAAATCATCCCTTTTAACGTGCCGTATTGACGAATGATGCGCGTCAGTTTCCGCGTATCGACACCTGCTAAGCCGGGGATATTTTTCATGCGCAAATATTCGTCAATCGTTAGCTCACTTCGCCAATTGGACGGAGATAGGCACGCTTCTTTCACAATAAACCCAAACACATGCGGTTCGATCGATTCGAAATCGTCGCGGTTGACGCCGTAGTTGCCGATCAATGGATATGTCATCGTTACGATTTGTCCACAATACGACGGATCAGTCAAAATTTCTTGATATCCTGTCATTCCTGTGTTAAAAACGACTTCACCGACTGTTTGTCGTTCACTTCCAAACGCTTCGCCAACAAAACGTGTACCATCTTCTAAAATGAGTTGTCGTTTCATTCTCCTCTTCCTTTCTGCCAAACCATTTTTCCATCTACAATCGTCATCGTTGGCCACCCTTTACATGTCCAGCCTGCAAACGGTGTATTTTTTCCTTTCGATACAAACGTGTTTGGATCAATGGCTTGTTCGGTATGTAAATCGATAATGACGAAATCTGCTTTGGCGCCAACTTTTAGTTCCCCGCCGTCAATGCGAAACGTCTCGGCTGGTTTTTTTGAAAGCCAGTCAACAAGCTGTTTTAACGTGCATATTCCCTTTTCAACAAAATGCGTATATAAAAGCGGAAAGGCCGTTTCTAATCCGACGATGCCAAACGGTGCAAGCACCATCCCTTCGCTTTTTTCTTCCTTTGTGTGTGGCGCATGATCGGTGGCAATAAAATCAATCGTTCCATCAAGCAATCCTTCGATTAACGCCTGTTGATCTTCTTTCGTTCGCAACGGTGGATTCATTTTAAAGTTCGCATCTAACATTGGGATGTCTTCATCACAAAGCAGTAAATGGTGCGGAGTCACTTCAGCAGTGACGCGAATTCCTGCTTGTTTCGCCTCGCGCACGATGCGCACCGACTGTTTCGTGCTTATATGACAAACGTGGTAGTGACACCCGGTCGCTTCGGCTAACAACACATCGCGGGCAATATGTACCGATTCACAAACGGAAGGAATGCCAGAAAGTCCATACCGTTTTGCAAATGAACCGTCGTGTACACATCCTTTATATGTGAGCGTTTCGTCTTCACAATGTGCGACAATAGGCATATCGAGAGCTGCCGCTTGTTGCATCGCTTCATACATGATGCGCGCGCTTTGCACTCCCACGCCATCGTCTGTAAACGCGAACGCTCCTGCTTCTTTTAAGGCCGCGAAATCGACAAGCTGTTTTCCTGCTTGGCGCACTGTAATCGAAGCATACGGTAACACGCGCACGTGCGCCGTTTCGCGAATGCGGTTGACGAGCCACTCCATTTGTTGTTTCGTATCAGGTACTGGTTTTGTGTTTGGCATCGCTGCAATCGTTGTAAATCCGCCTTTTGCCGCAGCGAGCGTACCTGTCGCGATCGTTTCTTTATGCTCGCCGCCCGGCTCACGTAAATGAACGTGTACGTCGACAAATCCTGGCGCGACAAATTGCCCATCCACATCAATGACTTCATCATCGGCGTCTGCATGAAGGTCGTGGGCGATTTGAACGATACGACCTCCAGCAACTTTTATATCCGTCTGTATAAGTTCACCTTGCTCATTAAGCAAACGCGCACGTTTGAAAATGATAGCCATGTTTCGTTCCTCCTTTTTGTAATGCTCGTTTTAAAACAGCCATGCGCACGTATACACCGTTTTCCATTTGTTTAAAAATGCGTGATCGTTCACATTCAACGAGTTCACTTGCGATTTCTACATCGCGATTGACTGGAGCCGGATGTAAAATGATGCTCGTGTTTTTCATTTGTTTTTCTCGCGCGATCGTTAAACCGTACTGTTCATGATATTGCTCTTTCGTCCATCCCATTTTTTCTTCATGACGCTCGTGCTGAATGCGAAGAAGCATGACGACGTCTGCTTCTTTCACTGCCGTGTCAAGATCGACGTATGTGCCGTACGGATTCGTTATATCTTGCCACTCAGGAGGGCTGCAAAAGAAGACGTTTGCGCCGAGCCTTGTTAATATTTCAGCATTCGAACGTGCTACTCGGCTATGACGAATGTCACCAACAATGGCAACATTCAGCCCGATAAATGTGCCAAATTGTTGACGAATCGTCAGTAAATCTAATAACGATTGCGTCGGATGATGACCGCACCCGTCGCCTGCATTAATGATCGGAATGTCAATCGTATGGCGCAACGGTTCAAAGTAATGATCGGATGGATGGCGAATGACGACCGCTTCCACACCGATCGCTTGCAACGTCCGAATCGTATCGTACAACGTTTCTCCTTTTTGGACGCTCGACATCTCTGCATCAAACGGAATGACTTCAACCCCAAGTTTTCGTTCCGCTATTTCAAAACTGCATTTTGTGCGCGTGCTCGGTTCAAAAAATAAGTTGGCGACAAACGTTTGTTTATTGACTTTCCACGTTTCACCGTTCGCAAATCGTTCCGCTTCATGCAAAATGGCGAGCACTTCATCAACCGAGAGTTCTGCTAACGTTAGTAAATGCATATAAACTCCTCCTTTTTAGTAAAAAAACACCTTGCCGAGCGAGGCAAGGTGTTTACAAGCATGAGGAAAGAGACCGTTTCGATGAACGGATTTCCTCTAGTACACCTTTGTAAGCCTCGCTGGACTTCTTTTAAAAGGTGTGTTATGCGACATCATGTTTTTGTTCAAATACGCTATCCGACACTTTCGGGCGACCAGGCAAAATGAGGTTTAATACGATACCTGTGATTGCCGCAAGCGCCATACCGTGCACTTCAAATTGTTCTGATACTTTCACAACCGCATCCCCGATGCCGATGACGAGAATAACTGATGAGATGACTAAGTTTCGTTTGTCACCAAAGTCGATTTTACTATCGACAAGCATGCGCAAACCTGAAGAAGCGATAATTCCGAACAGTAAGATCGATACGCCACCCATGACCGGCGTCGGAATCGAGCTAATAAGCGCCGTCACTTTTCCTAAAAATCCGAACGCGATCGCGAGCACAGCCGCACCAGCTAACACATATACGCTATATACGCGCGTAATCGCTAACACGCCGATATTTTCTCCGTATGTCGTCTTCGGCGGACCGCCGATGAGGGCTGAAATCATCGTCGCTAATCCATCACCGAAAATCGAGCGATGTAAACCTGGTTCTTTAATGTAATCGCGCCCAACGACTTTGCTTAATACGAGCTGATGACCGATATGTTCAGATAATGTCACAATGGCTACAGGCACCATCAAAAGCACAATGTCGAGCGTCACGCGTACATCGTAATGAACGAACGGCAACAAGAAATCAGGCATCTCAAGCCATTTTGCTTTTGCTACCCCTGATAAATCGACGACGCCGACAGCTAACGCGTACACGTAGCCGACGATAATGCCCATCAAAACAGGTACGAGACTAAACATTCCTCTTGATAAAATCGAAAACATAATCGTCGCAGCAAGCGTCACGACCGCAACAGAAAAGTGCGTCAAGCTATACTTTCCATCTGGGCCGTTCATCGCCATGCTGACGGCAACGTTTGCTAATCCTAAGCCGATGACGATAATGACCGGACCGACGACGATCGGTGGAAGTAAATTCATAATCCAACGATAACCTGCTTTTTTAATCGCTAAAGCGACGATGCCATATACGAGACCGGCTAAAAAACTTCCGATCATCGCCGCACCCGGACCGCCAGCTGCTTTCGCTGCAATAATTGGCGTAATAAACGCGAACGATGAGCCGAGGTAAGCAGGTACTTGCCATTTTGTCACGATTAAAAAGGCGATTGTACCGAGTCCGCTTGAAATGAGCGCCATCGCTGGACTTAACCCGACCAAATATGGCACTAAAATGGTGGCACCAAACATCGCAAATAAATGTTGTAAACTAAGTGTAACAAGCTGTCCGAAAGAAGGAACATCTTTCACGTCTAATACTGGTTTATTCATCTTCTCTCTCCCTTTCTTTTTATTAAAAAACCCTCTTTGTCCGTACGAAGGCACAAAGAGGGTATAGGAAACGAATCCCCTTTGTCAGCCTCGCTGGACTGCCTTTAAAAAGGGTGCTTTATTCATGTATGCTCACTTGATCAATGTCGTCCACTTCTTTTAATTCGACGACAATTCTTTCTGCGCTTGATGTCGGGATGTTTTTACCGACGAAATCGGCACGAATCGGCAATTCGCGATGACCGCGGTCAACGAGAACAGCTAATTGAATTTGCGCCGGACGACCGAGATCCATAACGGCATCCATGGCAGCGCGCACCGTTCGGCCTGTAAATAATACGTCATCAACTAAAACGACTTTTCGATTTGTAACGGAAAACGGGACGTCCGTTCCTTTCACAAGCGGTTCACGATCGTCTGTTTTTACTGTTAAATCATCACGGTATAATGTAATATCTAACTCGCCAACAGGAATAGACGTTCCTTCAATTTGTTCAATGCGTTCAGCTAATCGCTTTGCTAAGTAAATGCCGCGCGTTTTAATACCGATGAGGACGCAATCGTCAATCCCTTTATTGCGCTCAATAATTTCGTGAGCAATACGCGTCAACGCGCGTCGAATCGCTTGTTCGTCTAATACAATTGCCTTTTGCATCGTTCCACCTCCATACAAAAAACCCTCTCACCGTTTGGCGAGAGGGTATATGTAGGCATACGTCACCTAAATCCGACACCTTCTCAGCCTCACGGGACTGAACTTAAAGGTCTTTGTTCACTTGAACTCATTGTACTTTTCTTTTTTCCGTTTGTCAACGATTATTTCGCAACATGTCGAGCAATCGCTCAAATTCGTGAGGAATCGGGGCTTCAAACTGAAAATATTCGCCCGTGCGCGGATGTTGAAATCCTAATACCCCAGCGTGAAGCGCCTGTCCGTCAATCGGCAACGTTTTGCGTGGACCGTATTTTGGATCTCCGGCAAGCGGATAGCCAATGTATTTCATATGCACACGAATTTGATGCGTCCGCCCTGTTTCAAGCTGACATTCAACGAACGTATAATGTTCAAATCGTTCGAGGACGCGAAAATGTGTCACCGCTTCTTTTCCGTTTTCCACAACGGCCATGCTTTGACGATCGCGTGGGTCGCGCCCGATTGGGGCATCAATCGTCCCATAATCGTGCGGAATGACACCGTGAACGATCGCGACATATTTGCGCGTCACCGTTTTGTTTACAAGTTGATTAACAAGCGACTCATGCGCCAAATCGTTTTTGGCAATCATTAATAAACCGGACGTATCTTTATCGATGCGATGAACGATGCCCGGTCGAAGCACACCGTTAATGCCGGAAAGGTCTTGACAATGTGCAAGTAACGCGTTAACAAGCGTCCCGTGCATATGCCCTGGCGCTGGATGAACGACCATGCCGCGCGGCTTATTGACAACGAGCACGTCCGCATCTTCGTAATAAATATCAAGCGGAATTGGCTCCGGTGCGACATCTAACGGCTCCGGACTCGGAATGGAAATGACCACTTCATCATCGACATGGCATTTGTAGTTCGGTTTCACCGCTTTACCGTTCACGAGCACATGCCCTTCTTTTAACCATTGTTGTACTTGAGAACGCGACCATTGTTCATTTAGTTCAGCAATGACTTTATCAATGCGCTCTCCATCGTGTTGTTCTTCAATCGTGAGTTGAATTTGCTCCATCGCTCATTCCCTTTCGTTGTTTTTCTTCGGTCCATGTATAAATAAACATGAGCGCAACACCGATTGTCAATGCTGCATCGGCGACGTTAAAAACCGGGAAGCTATAATTGAAAATATACGTATGCACAAAATCGACAACTTCTTTTCGAAATACGCGATCAATAAAGTTCCCGAGCGCGCCGCCAAGCATCAGTCCAAGCGCGATGCCAAACAGCCGTTGCGTCGGTTGCAACCGTTGAATGTATATGACGATGCCGACGACAACGACAACCGTAACGATATAAAACAACCAAAATTGCCCCTGCAACATGCCCCATGCTGCGCCGCGATTACGATGCGACGTTATGTATAATACGTTTTCAATAATCGGAATGCTTTCGCCTAATTCCATATAGCGAACGACGAGCCATTTCGTCCATTGGTCAATCAATATCACGACAAAAGCAAGCAAATAATATAACATTATACCCCTCCAAAGCAAAATTCTTTTTCATTTTATCATAAACAATCCCCCCTTGAAAGAGAGGGGGGATATGTGTTATTGCTTGACAATTGTCGCACAACGTGGACATAGCTCTGGGTGGTCTGCATCTTCGCCGACTGTCGGTGTAACGACCCAGCAACGTGCGCACGTTTTTCCTTCCGCTTGTTTGACGACAATCGCTGTTTTCGTAAATGTTTGCGCCTCGCTCGGTGCATCAGCAAACGTTCCACCAATTGAAAACGCTGAAACGATTAATAGCTGTTTCATATCTTCTTCAATTGAATCGATGAGCGCTTTCGTGTCGTCCGTCGGATATAAAATGACGTGCGCCGTTAGCGACTTGCCGATTAGTTTTTCATTGCGCGCCACTTCTAGCGCTTTTAATACTTCGTCGCGCAATTCCATAAACGCATCCCATTTTTTAACGATGCGATCGACATCATCAATGTGCACGGATTCTGGCATATCGACAAGCTGTACGCTTTCTTCTTTAACGTGTGGAATGTACGACCACACTTCATCTGCCGTATGCGGTAAAATTGGCGCAACAAGTTTCGTTAACGCTACAAGCGTTTCATACAACACCGTTTGAATTGAACGACGTTCATGATTATTGGCTGCTTCGATGTACAACACGTCTTTTGAAAAATCGAAGTAAAAAGCGCTTAAATCGACGGTGCAGAAGTTGTTTATTTCATGGTAAATCGTCGCAAATTCATACGTTTCATACGCTTGTTTTACTTTTTCGATGAGACGATTTAATTTAATGAGCATGTAACGGTCCACTTCGCGCAACTGCTCGATCGCTACCGTATGTTCTGCAGGATTGAAATCGAATAAGTTCCCGAGCATGAAACGGAACGTGTTGCGAATTTTACGATATACTTCTGCGACTTGTTTTAAAATGTTGTCAGAAATGCGTACGTCCGCTTGATAGTCGACAGAAGCAACCCAAAGACGCAAAATGTCGGCACCAAGCTGTTCCATGACTTTTGCTGGTACGACGACGTTGCCGAGCGATTTGCTCATTTTTCGTCCTTCGCCATCTAGTACGAAGCCATGGCTTAATACGCCTTTATACGGCGCTTTTCCGGTAACTGCAACCGCGGTGGAGAGCGATGAGTTAAACCAGCCGCGATATTGGTCGGACCCTTCTAAATAAAGATCTGCTGGACGTTGTAAATCGTCCCGTTCTTCTAATACCGCTTGATGAGAAGAACCAGAGTCGAACCAAACGTCCATAATATCTGTTTCTTTCGTAAAGCGTCCGTTCGGGCTACCTGGATGCGTAAACCCTTCTGGGAGCAAATCTTTCGCTTCGCGCTCAAACCAAACGTTTGAACCGTATTGGCGGAACAAGTTCGATACGTGTTCAATCGTTTCGTCTGTAATAATCGGTTCACCGTTTTCCGCATAAAAGACTGGAATCGGTACGCCCCACGCACGTTGGCGCGAAATGCACCAGTCGCCACGATCGCGAATCATGTTGTGGATGCGAATTTCACCCCATGCTGGCACCCATTTCGTTTCTTCGACAGCTTTCAATAATTGATCACGAATTTTGTCGATGGACGCAAACCATTGAGCTGTCGCACGGAAAATTGTCGGTTGCTTCGTCCGCCAATCGTGCGGATACGAGTGCGTAATAAACGATAGTTTTAATAAAGCACCTACTTCTTGTAGCTTTTCTGTAATCGCTTTGTTCGCGTCATCGTAAAACATGCCAGCAAACCCTGGCGCTTCTTCCGTCATATAGCCGCGTTCATCGACAGGGCAAAGAACACCGAGGCCGTATTTTTGACCGACGATAAAGTCGTCTTCCCCGTGTCCTGGGGCCGTATGAACGCAACCGGTTCCGGCGTCTGTTGTGACGTGTTCGCCACAAATGACGAGCGAATCGCGGTCGTAAAACGGATGTTTCGCAACGACGTATTCGAGTTCGCTTCCTTTCACTGTTTTTAATACAGTCACATGCTCCCAGCCGATTTCTTTTTGTACCGATTGTAATAACTCCGATGCAATGACGTATTTGCCACCATCTGCCTCAACGACGCTATATTGCAACTGTGGATGAACAGCGATACCTAAGTTCGCTGGAATCGTCCATGGCGTTGTCGTCCAAATGACGATTTTTTCATCGCCATTAAGCACCCCTTTTCCGTCTTTGACAGGAAAAGCGACGTAAATCGATGGGGAACGTTTGTCTTTGTACTCGATTTCCGCTTCGGCAAGCGCCGATTCACTTGATGGAGACCAATACACAGGTTTTAATCCTTTATAAATTAATCCTTTTTTCGCCATTTCGCCAAATACTTTAATTTGTTGTGCTTCATATTCTGGCGTTAACGTAATGTAAGGATTGTCCCAATCACCGCGCACACCAAGGCGTTTAAATTGCTCGCGCTGGCGGTCAATTTGCTCGTATGCATATTGCTCACATAGCTTGCGGAATTCCGCAACGCTCATTTCTTTCCGATTGACGCCTTTATTTTTCGTCAGCGCCGTTTCAATTGGCAAGCCGTGCGTATCCCAGCCCGGTACGTACGGAGCACAATAGCCGCTCATTGACTTATAGCGAACGATAAAGTCTTTTAAAATTTTATTAAGGGCATGTCCCATATGAATGTCGCCGTTCGCATACGGCGGTCCGTCATGCAATACGAAAAGCGGGCGATCTTTTGTACGCTCTTGCACTTTTCGATAAATGTCCATTTCATCCCATTTTGCTTGCATTTGTGGTTCACGTTGTGGAAGATTTCCGCGCATCGGGAAATCGGTTTTTGGCATGAGTAACGTATCTTTGTAATCCATTTTGTTTACCTCCTTTTATGTAAATAAAAAACCTTCTCATGCCCAAAAGGGACGAGAAGGTCTCGCGGTACCACCCTTGTTGACTATGTAAACATAGCCCACTTGACATTCGTAACGGGAATGACGCGCCGTGGCCTACTATTTGTTCAGCACGGAACTCCGGGGTGATTTTCATTCTTTCGCTTATGCCGAGCTTCCACCGCCCTCGGCTCGCTGTAATAAGCTGATGAAAGAACTACTGTCCCCTTCATCGTTTTTGCGATATAACTGTAATCGATATTATAGGCAATCACAATAGCCATCGTCAAGACTCTGTTATTTCTTGCACCGCTTCATCATCAAGTTTGTAATCTAATAAATGATCCCAGTCGCCGCTATTTAACATATCGAGCTGCGCTTCAATTAACATTTTAAAACGATTGCGGAACACTTTCGCTTGACGCTTTAGTTCTTCCACTTCCATCGCGATTTTTCGCGTTTTTGCGAGCGCCTCACTAATGATGCGATCCGCATTTTTCTCCGCCTCTTTAATGATGAGCTTCGCTTCTTTTTGCGCGTTTCGCTTCACTTCTTCGGCTGTTTCTTGCGCAATTAAAATCGATTTATTTAACGTTTCTTCGATATTTGTAAAATAGTTGAGTTTTTCCGTCAGCTCTCGCACTTTTTCCTCAAGCTGCTTTTTTTCACGCAAAATCATTTCATAGTCTTTAATGACTTGATCTAAAAACTCGTTCACTTCATCTTCATCATATCCGCGAAAGCCTCGGCTAAATTCTTTATTATGAATATCTAACGGCGTTAACGGCATGCGGCCCACCTCCATCTTATGTACGTACCGTATGTTTCGACATGTTTTGCGAAAATCCTTCTTTTATTTTGCTTTTTCGACAACGATGCGCCATTTTTCTTTTTTTGTTTGACCGACAATCGCTTGCAGTCGGCAGCGCCCATACCCGCGTAACGACAATAAATCACCTTCTTGGCACTCCATATGAGCTTGGTCAACCGTTTTCCAATTCACTTTCACGAAGTTTTGGGCAATGCAAGCTTGTGCTTTTTGGCGTGATATGCGAAAACATTGCGCTAAAATGGCGTCAAGTCGCAAAGAAGAAACGGTAAAAGTTTCTTCTTCCCATTCTTCTTTCACAGCGAGAAGTTGCGAAAGCGGTTGTTCTTCTAACGATACTTTTGCTTTTCCAATCGTTGTGACGTTCATTTTCACAAACGGTGCAATTTCTTTAGCGACGACAAACTGAATGATATCATCAACGATGACGATATCGCCAAATTTTTCACGCTTCACACCGAGTGACAAAAGGGCACCGAGCACGTCACGATGCCCGAGTGTAACAAATTTTTTTGGATAGCGAACGGAAAACAACGATAGTTGAAAATCATCTTCATTCGGTTGCATGTAAGTCGGATATAGCAGTGCTCGCTTTCGTTCAACAGATGATGAGCCACCAAAAAAGGCAACGTGCACTTCATCGTGATGGCCGACAATCGAGCGGACGATTTGTTGTTCGCGCGGAGTTAAAAAATCTGTGAGCTTCGGAGCATATTGTTCCGTGACAAGCCGCTTCCATTCGCAAACGAGATCAATAAAATGATGCTCTTCCTTGCGAAAATGTTGATAAATATCCATTACAACCCTCGAATGACCATGTCGACTAATCCGTAAACGCCCGCCGTCGCAAAACGTAACACAAGCAAGGCGACGATCGGAGAAATGTCGATCATGCCAATCGGTGGAATAAAGCGACGAAACGGCTCTAAATACGGCTCACAAATGTTGGCGAGAAATTGACCAATTTTTGTTTCACGCGCATTTGGAAACCATGACATTAAAATGTAAACAATAATCGCGTACGAATATACTTCAATGACGGTTGCTAGAAAATTTGCTATTTGATACAAAATTACCACCTCTTTATTGTCGGTTCATCGTCAGAAACGATCGAAATGGATCCACTTACATCTACATTATCCGGCGTGCATAAAAAAATGGTAGAGCCGACTTGTTGAATGTCTCCGCCAATCGCATACACCGTTCCGCTTAAAAAGTCGACAATGCGCCGCGCTTGATCACGGTCAACACGATGAACGTTTACGACGACAGCACGCCGATTTTTTAAATGGTCGGCAATTTCTTGTACTTCCGCATATGCGCGCGGCTCAAATAAGACGAGCTTGGATGATTTTTGTACACTTTGTAAACTCACAACATTTTGTTTTTGTTCGGCTTTCGGTTGTTGAACGACTTCTTCTTCCTCGTATTCATCTTCTTCCCATTTTTCTTCATCTAAATCGAAAAAATCGCGAATTTTTTTCACAAATCCCATCATTCCACCTCCTCTTCACCGACAAGACATGTACCGAGGCGAAGAAACGTTGCTCCTTCTTCGACCGCAATTACGTAGTCGTTTGACATCCCCATGGACAATTGTGTACAAGGGGCGTGCGGCAATTGTTTTTCTTGTACTTGTTCTTTTAACTCGCGCAACGTCCGAAAACAGCGACGAATCGTCGCCTCATCGTCCGTATATGGCGCCATCGTCATTAATCCGACAACTTCAATACGTGAAAAAGCAGATAATGTTTCAATAAACGGCAATACGTCTTTTGGCGCTAGCCCGTGTTTCGATTGCTCCCCTGAAACATTGACTTGCACGAAACATTTGATCGTTCGATTCGCTCGTTTGTTAATTTCTTCCGCTAATGAAAGACGGTCGAGCGAATGAACGTAGTCAACGTAATCGATGATTTGTTTCACTTTTCTTGATTGCAACGTGCCGATAAAATGCCATGTTGCTTCTTTTCCGATTGTTTCGTATTTTTGTAAAAAACCGTCGGTACGACTTTCGCCTAAATGAACGATGCCCGCATCGATCGCCTCTTTTGCTCGCGCGATGCTGACATATTTTGTCACTGCCACAATTTGAACGTCTGATGCGTTTCGTCCTGTTTTTTCACACGCTTTAGCAATATGTTGTTGAATTGTTTGTAACCGTTGTTTGACCGACATATCATTCCCTCCAGCCAATAAGCGCCATCATTCTTCCTGTTTTGCCACCGTCGCGTCGGTGAGAGAAAAATAATGACTGCTCACAGCTTGTGCAATACGATGAAACAGCGATACGTTCGCTCGGAACACCTGCTTGTTGCAAAAGCTGTTTATTCATTTCTTTTAAGTCGAGCGCATACTGTCCCTTACTTGTTTCATTATAAAGAGATTGTGGCGAGTTGACTAGCGCCTTTTGAACGAATTCAATGACGCGATCATCGACGACGTAACAACAACGGCCGATCGACGGACCGATGACGACGTAAATATCATCAGCCCCTTCTTCGTTCCATCGTTTCACCATTTCACCCGCGATGTTATGCACCGTCCCTTTCCAGCCGGCATGTGCAAGTCCAATTAGCTTTTTACTTGGCGAAAAAAAGTAAAGCGGAACGCAATCCGCAAAACAAAGCGCCAACATCAGTTGTCGTTCGTTCGTATACAGCCCGTCTGTATGAGGCACAGCGGTATCGTACGCGCGTACCCCTTTTCCTGCATGATTGTTCGTCACTTTTTCGATGTGTACGCCATGCACTTGATCGGCACATACCCAGCGATCAAGCGAAACGTTTAACTGCTCGGCTACTTTTTTTCGATTTTCATATACGACATCGCAATCGTCTGCGACATGCATGCCGAGGTTTAACGTGGCAAACGCCCCTGTGCTCACTCCGCCTCGTTTTGTCGTAAACGCAACGCTCACATTTTCCCATCCATCAAACAAAAGCAACGACTCGTGCGCTTGTCGAAATATTTCATTCATCGTTCGACATCCTTTGTACAATTTTATCACTTTTTTTCCTATTTTATCACAGCTTGCCGAAAACGTGAATTATTCATCGCCATCTAATCGAACGAGAATGACGTCGGCACCAACTTTCACAATATCGCGCCACGGAATAATAATTTCATCCGTTCGTCCAAATAAACCGAGCACCTTCCCTGCACCGATAATGATGATAGCTTCAATTTGACCGGTCGTTAAATTAATATCAATATCTCCAATATTTCCAAGCCGTTTGCCGTTTGCGACATTGACGACGTCTTTTTGTTGGAGTTCAGAAATTTTCACCATGTTCCCCCGCTCCTTTTCTTCTTTCTATCTCCTATATGTATGCGTAAATCGAAGGTTGTAGTCATGTTGAAAGCATAGAAAAACCCCCAGCTGTGTGGGGGATGTTACCATTGAATATTTTTATTCATTTGTTTAATGGCCGCTTTTTCTAAACGAGATACTTGCGCTTGGGAAATCCCGATTTCTTCGGCCACTTCCATTTGTGTCTTCCCTTGAAAAAATCGTTTGCGAATAATCATTTTTTCGCGCTCATTTAGCCGACGTAGCCCTTCTTTCAGCGCGATTTCCTCAATCCAATTTATATCACGGTTTTTCTCATCACTCAGCTGGTCCATCACATAAATTGGGTCGCTACCATCGTTGTAAATCGGTTCAAATAAGGAAACAGGATCTTGAATCGCATCCAATGCAAACACAATTTCTTCGTGTGGGACGTCTAAAATTTTTGCAATTTCTTCTGCTGTCGGTTCTTTTGCTGTTTCACTCATCATTTTTTCGCGCACTTGTAGCGCTTTGTATGCAATATCGCGCAACGAGCGGGACACGCGAATCGGGTTATTGTCACGTAAATATCGGCGGATTTCACCAATAATCATCGGTACAGCATACGTTGAAAATTTCACGTTTTGACTTAAATCAAAATTATCAATCGATTTCATAAGTCCGATACAGCCGACTTGAAACAAATCGTCGACATATTCACCACGATTGTTAAATCGCTGAATGACGCTTAATACTAGCCGTAAATTCCCGTTGATTAATTTTTCGCGTGCCGATATGTCACCGGCTTGCATTTGGCGGAATAGTTCACGCATTTCTTCGTTTTTCAGTACTGGAAGTTTCGATGTATCAACGCCGCAAATTTCAACTTTGTTTCTTGCCATGTCTTTCCCTCCTTGCAGGAGATGCTGTCAGCTTTCAGTATCTCCTTCGAAGGGAAAAATATGCATTACATCATTTTGTTAAACTCTTTTCGCAATCGTTTAATAATTCGCTTTTCTAAACGGGAAATGTACGATTGGGAAATGCCTAACAAGTCCGCGACATCTTTTTGTGTTTTTTCTTCTCCACCACTTAGCCCGAAGCGAAGTTCCATAATTTGTTTCTCTCGATCGCTTAATTGATCGAGCGCACGAAATAATAAGTTTCGGTCAATATTTGCTTCTAAATCTTTCGTAATGACGTCATCTTCTGTGCCTAATACGTCCGACAACAACAGTTCGTTGCCGTCCCAGTCGATGTTTAACGGTTCATCAAACGATACTTCTGAACGTACTTTATTGTTGCGCCGTAAATACATTAAAATTTCATTTTCAATGCAGCGCGATGCATATGTAGCGAGTTTAATTTTCTTCTCCGGGTTAAACGTATTGACTGCTTTAATTAACCCGATCGTACCAATGCTAATTAAATCTTCAATGTTAATGCCGGTATTTTCAAATTTTCGGGCGATGTAGACGACGAGGCGAAGATTTCGCTCAATAAGGAGCGAACGCGCTGTTTCATCCCCAGAAGGAAGTTTTTTTAATAACATTTCTTCTTCCTCTTTTGTGAGCGGCGGTGGCAATGCCTCGCTTCCACCAATGTAATAAATTTCGTCCGCTTTAAGCCCTAATTTTTTTAATAGTTTGTACCATACATATGTGAGGCGTAATTTGAATAACTTCATAAAAAACCTCCTTCTATTTCAGCACGAACGGCCGTATGATAATAATAATTACGAAGCTTGCGACATAACCATATGCGGATGAACGATGCAGTTATACTCTCCGTCTGCTGATAATGATGACGGATAAAAGCCAACAAGCACTTTTTTGACAGATATCCACTGTTTTCCGTCTGACCATTGTACGCCGTCTGGTTTCATCGCCACTAACAGCTGTTGCTCGACGCCAACGGCACGGTACGGGACGAAACGTATCCGGCTCACCCATTCGTTCGGGATGTCATCTGTGTACGTACGTTTTTGAATCATTTGTAAAACAGTTTGAGGGAAAATATGTGCGAACGGTTGCAATTCGACGATCATAACCGGTGTGTTTGTGAATGGGTCGCGCAACTGGTTTCCGCTGTCGACTAATCCTTTTAAACATACCGTTTGTCCAAAACATGTGACACGCACATCGATGACGTGTTCAAACCGCAATTTTTTTTCGCGAATCGTTCCCATTTGCACTTTTGATAACATCCATAAAATTGGAAACATGATGACGATAAACAACCAGCTAATCGAAGTTGAATGCGTGAGCCAACCCGATGAATAAGGCGTGATTTCACTTTGCAACAAAAAGTGAAAGGCAACCATCCCTCCGCCCATCATAAACGTGGCGAAATAAAAAGCGAGCACGTTTTCCACAAAAAAGCGAAAGCGATGGAAACCAAAACAAATCCACACGATGAAAAAAGAGATGACAAGTTTCGTTACGAAATGAGATGTCATATAAGCAAAAGGAGTGAAAACAAGCAAGACGAGCAACGAACCGAATAATGCTGCAAGCATAAGCCGCCATAAACGAATGCGACGCTTTAACATAATTGCCGCAAGCCATAGCAACATCGCATCAAAACAAAAATTTAATAACCATACGAGATCGGCATAAATCAGCGGCATCCCCTCCCTACAACATCTTGAAACTAGTATATAGCACTTCCAATAGAAAAGTGTGTCAAACGATGACGTCATTTCTTCAGAGATTTTGTCATATGATGATGGAAATAAAAAAACGCCCACACGTAGTGAGCGTTTTTTTAACGGCGACGGTTGCGATTGCGTAAAAAGGCAGGGATGTCGAGTGGATCCTCGACTTGTTGTCCGCGTGTTGGCGAGTAGTCGACTGGCTCTTCTTTTTTCTCGCGCTTGACGCCAACTGTCGGTTTGACAACCGCTTGTCGCGTCGCTTTCGCTTGATTCACTTCTTCGTTAAATCCTGTCGCGATAACCGTAACGACAATTTCGTCTTTTAAGTTTTCGTTAATAACCGAACCGAAAATCATATTGACGTCTTGATCAGCAGCAGATGCGACGATATCAGCTGCTTCTTGCACTTCGTACAAGCTTAAGTTCGTACCGCCTGTAATGTTCATTAATACGCCTTGGGCACCGTCGATCGATGTTTCTAATAGCGGGCTCGAGATCGCCTTTTTCGCTGCCTCCGCGGCGCGATTTTCCCCCGTTGCTACGCCGATTCCCATGAGGGCTGAACCTTTGTTCGACATAATCGTTTTCACATCGGCAAAGTCTAAGTTAATTAATCCCGGCACCGCAATTAAGTCGGAGATGCCTTGTACCCCTTGACGAAGCACGTTGTCTGCTTCGCGGAACGCTTCTAACATCGGCGTATTTTTATCAACGATTTCTAATAGACGGTCGTTCGGAATGACGATGAGCGTATCAACGGCTTCTTTCATCGCTGCGATACCGCTTGCCGCTTGCATCGCGCGCTTTCTTCCTTCAAACGTGAACGGCCGTGTGACGACGCCGACAGTAAGCGCACCTAAATCGCGTGCGATTTGAGCAATAACTGGCGCCGCTCCTGTTCCTGTGCCCCCACCCATGCCGGCTGTGACGAATACCATATCGGCACCTTTGAGCGCTTCTTCAATTTGTTCTTTACTTTCTTCGGCCGCTTTTTTTCCTACTTCTGGATTTGCTCCTGCACCTAATCCGCGCGTCAATTTTGCACCAATTTGTAGTTTAGTTGGCGCCTTGGATAAGTTTAGCGCTTGAGCATCTGTATTAACCGCAATAAATTCAACACCTTGTACACCATGTTCAATCATGCGATTGACAGCGTTATTTCCGCCGCCGCCGACACCAATTACTTTAATTGTTGCTAACTGATCAACAGTCGTGTCAAACTCCAACATGATAATCCTCCTAGCCATTCAAATTGTCATTCAAAAAAGTATCCGAAAAATTTCTTTACTTTATGCCCTAAATGTTCTTCTTTTTGTTTCGGCTTTGCTGGCGCTTTATGCACCTTTTTCTCCGGTTGGAAATCGTCTGTCGCGCTCGAAGAAAGAACAGGAACGTGTCTTCCTTGTAGCTTCGCATTTTTATAAGCAAATTGAATTAAGCCAACACCGTTTGTATATCGTGGATCGCGGACGCCAATATAATCCGGCATCGCCACGCGTACAGTATTTTCAAAAATGGCTTCGGCAAGTTCCAATACGCCCGGCATATTGACTGTTCCACCGGTTAACACGTATCCGCCAGGCAAATCGCGAAATCCGCGTTTTCGAATTTCCGTTTGTGCCATGAGTAAAATTTCTTCGACACGCGCTTCGATTATATCCGCAATTTCCAATTGACTAAACTGTTGCTGTTGGTCGGTGCCAATGATCGGAACGCTAAACACTTCCTCGTCAGAAGCGAGGTCGTAAAAAGCATGTCCATGCTTAAGTTTAATGCGCTCTGCATCTTCTGTCGACGTACGCATGCCGATCGATAAATCTTTTGTAATATGTTCACCACCGATCGGAAGTACGGTCGTTGCTTGTAAAAAGCCCTGTTCAAACACAGCGACCGTCGTTGAACCACCACCGATATCAATAAGTGCCACACCTAAATTTTTTTCATCTTTCGATAATGCAATTGAGGCGGCCGCTAGTGGTTGAAGGCACACATCAAGCACATCTAACCCCGCTCGTTCGACACAGCGAAGCACGTTATGTAAAGCGGTTTTCGATGCAGTAATCATCGTTCCTTCCATTTCCAATCGGACACCTAACATACCGCGCGGGTCGTTAATGCCATCAAGGCCGTCAACGATAAACTGTTTCGGAATGACGTCAATAATTTCGCGCTCTGGTGGAATGGAGACGACTTGTGCCGCTTCAATAACGCGTGTGACGTCTTCAGTTGTAATTTCTTTATTTTCGCTTGATACAGCGACAATCCCATTGCACGGTTGAAGTTGAATGTGGTTGCCGTTTACTCCGACAATGGCGCCTTTAATCGTTACGCCGACCATCCGTTCCGCTTGGTCAACCGCTCGTTTAATGGATTGTACCGTTTCATCTATATCAATGATAGAGCCTTTTTTCAGCCCTTGCGATTTCACATTGCCGACACCGATAATGCTTAGCTGATCGTTCATCATTTCACCAATGATCACTTTCACGCTCGATGTACCGATGTCAAGACTAACATAAAAATCGTTGCTGTTCATTCTGGTGGCACCTCCTTTACAAAATGAACGTTACTATGTATATCAACACTATATTCCACATTCGAACAGCATTCCCTTTTTTATAAACGATTTTTTTGGCGGCTTTCTAACCATTTCGTTAGCAAAATTCGGCGGATGACAGCGATGTTTTGAAACAGGCGCACACCGAACGCAAATACAGCTGCTAAATACAAGTCTACACCAAGATGCACACCGAGAAAAGCTAAACTTGTTGCTAAAATAATATTAAAAAAAAATCCAGATACAAACACGTGCTCATCGTAAATATTTTGCAAATGTGCGCGAATACCACCTATGAGCGTATCAAACGCTGCGAGCACCGCGATCGATAAGTAGTTAGCATATTCGCTCGAAATGCGCCAATCTGTCAACAATCCGAGCAATATGCCAATGACGAGGCCGAGCAACGGAAGCCACATCACGTTCACCTCCTATCCTCTTCAACTGCTTCCATTTGTTTCACACGCACTACTCCATCGTACGGAGGAATGACGACACGTTGTTGCGGTTCTGAAATCGTCAGAAGTAAATTTTCAATGGCAAAGTCATCGGCAATCGTTGAAGCTTTTAACCGGTTGTACATTTTTTCGGCGTCCGCTGCAATGACTTTAATTTCAAATGGGAAAGAGCGAAGCGGATACGAATCGACTTTCGTCACACCGTTAATGTCGCGAATGACTGTCGTGTTGACGACGCGCTGATCTGCAATCGCTACATATTGGGCGCCATACATGTTTAATTCATTCATGAGTCGGCGAAGCAACTCTGCTGACACCGTATCGCTAATCGGGCCAACGTACGATTCATCATACATTTGTTCGACATAAAGCACGACACCTTCCCCGACAACTTCCGTTAACCCAGCTTCTTTTTTTAGTTCTTCTACCGTTTGGCGAAGAATCGCTCCTTTGCTTTCTGAACGTTGCTGTTCATATTTTTCTAACGTTTCTTCATATTTTCGTATTTCGTTTAATAGTTGTTTATGTAGCTCTTGTTCTTTTTTTAAATCTTGTCTAATTTCCCATATGTCACGTGTATCGCGCACATCTGGCTCGTTGTTCGTCTGGAATTGGACAGCTAACATAAAGCCAATAATGAGCGACACAAGCGTGAAATGCCATATCGTTTTTTGCGTCAACATCGCTCCTCCTCTATTTTTGCATCAACGGTTCCATTGTAATTTCCGATTTTTCCGTAATGTCAACAATAATATGGTCGCTCGTCAGTTGATCTTTCACCCCACCAGCAATCGTTAACGCCGGAATAAGTACGTTTGGGTCGCCGATCGCTTGAATAACGAACGGGGCTGGATGTTGTGTCCCGTCGATTTCAATGACCGGACCATTGCACAAAATATACGATCGGTGCGATAATCGCTGTCCGTTAATCGATATTGCAGACGCCCCCGCAATCAATAGTTCATTGACAACTTGAAACACATGTTGTTCATGGACGATGTAGTTTGTGGCGTTCGCTTCTGAAGGAATGTATGAAGCATCAGATAGCGTCACTTCGACCCCTTTTCCTTTCACTTTCACTTTGCCAAGATACATGCGCAACCGTTCTGCATCTTCAGCGAGGTTAAAATAAATTTGTTCTTCGCTTGCTAATTGTTTTTCCATTTCGCGTACGCGTTGTTGTTTTTTAAACAATTCAGCTTGCAACTTTTTGTTTTGCTCTTGTTGTTCAATGAGCTGTTGACGATATTCGTACTCTTTATCCCATTGACGTTCTAGCTCGCGATTGGCCGTCTCTTTTTTCGTTATCTGATAAGAAAAAGCCAACATAAATCCTAAAACTAAACAAACGAACGACAAAATGACGTGGCTACCGTTCATTTTCATCTTCGTTTTCCTTCCCTTCATCCGCTTCGTACGGTTTGAAATATGTGCTCATCTCTAAATGAAGAACGCCTTTTACCCCCGGCTGTAACTGACTGACAATCGAAGGATAATGCACAATTTTTTTCGCAAAACGATCGATTGTAGCACTCACTTCGATGCCGTCATTCATATAGACAGTAATATGCCTTGCATCCAATGCGTTTGGGGTATAATGAATTTCTGAGATAAGGTTTAAAATCGAATTTGGCGTATTCGCCAATTGGGCAGCCATGTCTTGAATAGCCTCTCCTTCTTTCCACCCGACTAAAATCGGAGCATCACTCGGAATCACTTGTTTCGCATGCGTCAACACTTTTCCGTTATCTAAAATCGGCAAAAAGGAATGCTTGTCCAAAATGTAAGCGATGCGCTTTCGCTCGACGATCACGATGTCGATACGATTCGGAATTCGTTTTTTTACACTGACGTCTTTCACTTCTGGATGTTGTTTCACTCGCTGTTCGACCTCGTCTTTTTTTACTTTCCAAAAGCTCGTTTGTTTCGTTATACCGCTTAATTGGATGATCTGTTGCGAAGCGATATGATGATTTCCTTCGACGTGGATGACTGCGACGTTGCTAAGTGGCGACTGGGCATAAACAACGCCTAATAAAAGCATAAAAAATAAAGCGATATATGCAACAAGTAAGCGATTAGCACGCTGTCGTCGCTGCTCCTTTAATTTTGGTACACGTTCTTCAAGAACAACAACTTTTCCTTTTTCTTTTCCCATTCACTCCACCTCGGTCGATGGACCAAATCAAAATAACAAGAAAACTAACGGCGCATGTCAGCCACCGTTAGTTCATCATCTCCATTTCTATTATAGCATAGTATAGAAAAATTAGGATGGGGAAAATGTATTACTTCCGCCCAACAATTTCAACTTCTGTTTGCAACGACACGCCATATAAGTCGTGAATCGTCTTTTTCACATAATCGATGAGCTCGAGCACGTCGTTTGCTGTTGCCCCGCCTGCGTTGACAATAAAGTTCGCATGCTGTTCAGATATTTTCGCCCCGCCGATCGTATATCCTTTTAACCCTGCTTGTTCAATTAACTGCCCAGCGTATTGCGGAAGCGGATTGCGGAAAATGCTTCCCGCACACGGGTAGTTCCACGGTTGCGTCTCGCGGCGGTAATCTTTATTTTTTTGCATCGCTGCGACAATTTCATCACGGTTTCCTTTTTTCATTTCAAGCGTTGCTGCAATGCAAATTCCTTTGCGCTTTTTTTGTAAAACGGATGTGCGATACGAAAACTCCATCTCTTCATTCGTTAACCATTCAATCGTTCCGTCTTCAAATAAAATTTGTGCTTTTTTTACGATGCGCGACATATCCGATCCGTGAGCACCAGCGTTCATATACACCGCTCCGCCAACTGTGCCAGGAATGCCTCCTGCAAACTCCAACCCAGACAATCCTTGCTTACTAATGACCGTCGCTAGTTTAATGAGCGAATATCCCCCACCGACTGTCACTTCTGTATCATGAATGTATAGATCATCTAATCCTTCGCCAAGTTTAATGACGACCCCTTCAATGCCTCCGTCTCGCACAAGTAAGTTGGAGCCGCGACCGATCGCACGCCAAGGCACATTATATTTTCGTACGATTTCTATCGTCTTTTTTAAACCATCTATATGTTTCGGTTCCACAAACAAATCAGCAGGCCCACCGATTTTAATCGTTGTATGACTAGCCATGCGTTCGTTTTCTTTTACTGTTCCCACGTTAGCTTGCAGGAGCTCTTCACGTAGTTTTTCCAATGGTCTACCTCCTCTACCTCTTTCCTATATCGTATGCAACTTATGAAATCATCTCCACCATGACGCGATATAAACGCTCTGCCGCGTCACGAATGCCTAATTGAAACGCTGCTTCTTTCATATTTTTCAACGTTTGTTCGTCTAACAATATGCGGTCGATATCATCAAGCAAGCGCCCGCCTGTCAATTCGCTTTCTAAACGAACGATCGCTGCTCCCTTTTTTTCAAGCGCCCGCGCATTTTTTTCTTGGTGATTATTTGTCACATACGGGCTCGGAATTAAAATGCTTGGAATGCCGAGCGCTGTAATTTCTGCGAGTGTCGTTGCGCCTGCACGAGCGACGATGACATCAACCCCTGCCAATACTTCCGGCATGTTGTGAATAAACGGACGGATGATGACGTTTGAAGGATTGCCGACATCGTTTACCGCCTTTATTACTTTATCATAATGAACGTCACCTGTAACATATAAACATTGATACGGCTTTTGTTCAACTTCATGTAGCACTTGCAAAAACGCCTCATTGATCGGGCGTGCGCCGCGACTCCCCCCGACAATGAGCACCGTTTTTTTCTTCTCATCTAATCCGAGCGACCGTCTCGCTTCTCGTCCGTCTTTTCCTACGACTTCTGAAGCGCGCGGGTTTCCTGTTAACACCACTTTTTCTTGTGGGAAATATTGTTTTGTTTCTTCGAAGCAAATAGCGACTTTATCGGCATAACGGCTTAAAAAAGTATTCGTCAGCCCCGGAATGCTGTTTTGTTCATGAATGATCGTTGGAATACCTAGTTTAGCTGCCGCATATACGACAGGTGCGCACACGTATCCCCCTGTGCCGAGCACAACGTCCGGTTTGTATTGTTTCAACAGTTTTTTGCATGCGCGTACACTTTTTATAAAACGTACGATCGTTTTGACGTTTTCAAATGATAGACTACGTTTCAATCCGCTAATGTCGATCGCATGAAATGGGATGTTTTCTCTTGGAACGATCGTGCTTTCTAACCCTTTTTTTGTCCCGATATATAATACATCGACATTTTTATGTTGTTTTTTTACTTCATGAATAAATGCAAGCGCAGGATAAATATGACCTCCTGTTCCGCCACCACTTACTACAATTTTCATCGTTTTTCCCCCTCATCGAAAGTAACAGAAGAAGCTGACTTCCGGGAAGTCAGCCTTAATATCGCGCATAACGGCTAATGTTTAGCAAGACGCCAATCGCCATAAGCATGAGCGTCAATGACGAGCCGCCATAACTTAAAAACGGCAACGTAATCCCCGTTACCGGCATAAGTCCGGTCACGACCCCGATATTGATCATCACTTGGATGGCCACCATCGCAATGATACCGACAGCTAAAAAACTGCCGTATAAATCTGGTGCTCCTAAAGCGATACGAATGCCACGCCAAAGCAGTAAACTGAAAAGAAGCAAAACGAGCGAGCCGCCAATAAAGCCAAGCTCTTCTGCTAAAATGGCAAAAATAAAGTCCGTTTGTGGCTCAGGCAAGTAAAAAAACTTTTGGCGGCTTTGTCCGAGCCCGAGCCCAAATAGCCCGCCCGGCCCGATCGCATAAAGCGATTGAATGATTTGAAAACCGCTTCCTAACGGATCTTCCCACGGGTTTAAAAATGACGTAATGCGCTTGATGCGATACGGAGCGGATAACACAAGCCCAGCAAAACCAGCCAAACCAAGCAAGCCAAGAAGAACAAAGTGGCTCATACGCGCACCAGCGACAAAAATCATAACAACACACGTGCCGACCATGACCGTTCCCGTCCCTAAATCGGGCTGCAACATAATCATTCCGAACGCAATAAATACGAGCGTTAAAGACGGAAGTAAACCTTGTTTAAATGACGCGATTTTTTTTTGGTTTTCAGATAAATATTTCGCTAAAAACGCGATCATCGCCATTTTCATAAACTCAGATGGCTGAATGGAAAACGCGCCAACACCAATCCAGCTACGCGAGCCGTTGCGCACCATGCCGATGCCCGGAATTAAGACGAGAATGAGAAGGATAAAACAAACGATAAGCAACACTTTCGCCCACGTCCGCCACGTCCAATAGTCGATGTTCATGAAAAAAAACATTGCGACGATGCCAACCCCTGCGAACAATAGTTGGCGTTTGGCAAAGAAAAACGAATCATGAAACTTGTAATCCGCCCATATGGCGCTAGCGCTATACACCATAACAAGCCCGATCGCCAACAACGAAAACGTGATGATCATTAACAAAAAATCAGGTGCAGACTTTTTTCCATGCAATGCAGAACACCTCAATTTACTTAAAATTCGTCTTATTTAAGCTTATGCACCGCATGTACAAACATGTCCCCACGCTGTTCGAAAGTTTTATATTGATCCCAACTTGCACACGCTGGGGAAAGTAAAATAATATCGCCCGGTGACGACCATTCATATGCGGCAAAAGCTGCTTGTTCCACATTATCGACACGTTTCACTTGCTGTATTCCTGCTTCGCGCGCAACGCGCTCAATTTTTGGTGCCGTCTGCCCGAATGTAATGACGGCTTTCACATGTTTGAAGTACGGCAATAACTCATCAAACTCGTTGCCGCGGTCTAACCCACCGGCAAGTAAAATGACCGGCTCATGAAAGGCGCTTAACGCTTTTTGCGTCGCTAATATGTTTGTCGCTTTTGAGTCGTTATAAAATTTTCTTCCGTTGATTTCAGCGACAAATTGCAAGCGATGAGGAACGCCTGTAAACGTCGTTAAGACACGGCGAATCGCCTCGTTGTCTGCACCTGCGAGTTTTGCAGCCGCAACAGCGGCCAATATGTTTTCGAGATTGTGCGTTCCACGTAGCGCTACATCTGTAATATCGATGATGCGCTTGTCATGAAAATAAATGGCTCCTTCTTTCACCGTCGCTCCGTACGATAATGGTGTTTTCACAGAAAACGGCACGTGTTGCGCACGACTCTTTTTCGCTAATTGCATGACAATTGGATCATCGGCGTTGACGACCGCGTAGTCCGTTTCCGTTTGGTTTTTAAAAATGTTTCCTTTCGCTTCTGCGTACGCTTCTTTCGTTCCGTGATAGTCTAAATGTGCATCAAAAATGTTTAACAACACGGCGATATGCGGACGAAAGCGAATCGTCCCGAGCAGTTGGAACGAAGATAATTCCATGACGATAACATCATCTTTTGTCGCCTGTTTCACGACTTCGCATGCAACTGTTCCGATATTTCCGGCGATCAAAGGACGACGTTTCGCTTCTTGTAACATGTGATAAATCAAGGTCGTTGTCGTCGTTTTTCCGTTTGAACCTGTAATGCCGATAATCGGCGCTTCTGACGTTTCATACGCAATTTCGACTTCCGTAATAATCGGAATGTGTTTGACGAGCGCTTTTTGAACGAGCGTGTTTGTATATGGAATGCCCGGATTTTTTACGATGAAATCGAACGGCTCATCAAGCAACTCAAGCGGATGTCCTCCGCATACGAGACGAACGCCGAGCGCTTCTAACTGTTGCTTTTCTGGCTCGCTCGGTTCGTTGCGATCGTTGACAACGACATCCGCACCGAGTTCACGAAGTCGTTTTGCTGCTGCCAATCCGCTTTTCGCTAAACCTAATACGAACACTTTTTTTCCGTTGTACATTATACCCACACCTCGATATAAATTCCTAAGATGGCAAACAATAAGCCAACTGCCCAAAACGTCACGACAACACGCCACTCCGACCAGCCGATTAACTCGTAATGATGATGAAGCGGGCTCATACGAAACACGCGTTTTCCTGTCGTTTTAAACGAAATGACTTGAATGATGACAGATAATGTTTCAATGACGAATACGCCACCGATAATGACTAATAATATTTCAAGTTTCGTCAAAATGGCAATCGTCACAATCGCCCCACCAAGCGCAAGGGAACCGGTATCCCCCATAAACACTTTCGCAGGATGCGCGTTGAACACGAGAAATCCAAGCACCGCACCGACAACCGCAACGCTAAAAATAGCCACGTCATATTGCCCTTGGTTCCATGCTAAGACAGCATATGCACCGAACGCAACCGCTGCTGTTCCCGCTAATAACCCGTCTAAGCCGTCCGTTAAATTGACTGCATTCGAGCCGCCAACAAGCATAAAAATAATAAGCAAAACATAAGCGACACCTAAATCAATGGACACGTCTGTTCCGGGAATGGAGACGACGGTTGACATGTTGTAACGTTGAAAGAAAAAGTAAAATACGAGCGCAATAAGCAATTGTCCTGCTAGTTTTTGCTTGCTCGTTAAGCCGAGGTTGCGTTTCATCACGACTTTAATGAAGTCGTCAATAAAACCGAGCAACCCATATCCGACCGTAACGAACAACAACATGTATGTGTGCGCTGTGCGTTCAAAAAATATATCGCTCATGATCCATGTGGTGATAGAAAGCGACAATAAAATCATTAACCCGCCCATCGTCGGCGTACCTGATTTTTTTTGATGAGATTGTGGTCCTTCTTCACGAATGCTTTGCCCAAATTTTAATCGTCTTAAAAACGGAATGAAAATGGGCGATAACACAACGGTAATAATAAAGGCAAGCCCTGCCGTGAACAAAATGACTTTCTCGTTCATGATCGTTGCACCTTCCTCATTTCCTATTTATCTTTTCTTCGTTGAATAGCTTCGCGTGCGATGACACGATCATCAAAATGGAACACATCTTTCCCGATGATTTGATACGTCTCATGTCCTTTTCCAGCGATTAAAATGATATCGTCTTTTTCGGCTTGCTCAATGGCGTATGTAATCGCCTCTTTTCGATCGACAATACATACGACGTCTTCGGCTACCCCTTGTTTCATATCGTTTAAAATGACGAGCGGATCTTCTGAACGCGGATTGTCGGATGTAAAAATCGGTACGTCGCTATATTTGACTGCGATTTGCGCCATCAATGGTCGCTTCGTCCGATCGCGATCTCCACCGCAGCCGACGACGACAAATACACGTTTTTTCGCAAACTGTCGAATCGTCTGCAATACGTTTTCTAAACTATCTGGTGTGTGTGCATAATCGACGATGACAGTAAACGGTTGTCCGGCATCGACAACTTCAAAGCGACCGGGAACACCTTCGATATCGGCAATCGCTTCGACAATCGTAGAGAGCGGAATGTTTGAAACGAGACAAGCGCCGACTGCAGCTAACAAATTATAAACATTAAACATGCCAATAAGCTTCGTTCTCACTTGTACCGTTTCGATTGGGGTAACAAGTTGGAATGTCGTACCACTTGTAGTTATTTCAATTTGTTTCGCCATAATGTCGCTTTTATGATGAATGCCGTACGTCACAACTGTTGCGGCCGTACTTTTTTTATACTCTTCTGAGGCAGCATCGTCTGCATTCAATATCGCAAATTTTGGACGTCGGTGATCAAAACGGTTACCGAGTTGCGCAAACAACAGCCCTTTCGACCAACGATAATGGTCCATCGTTTGATGATAGTCTAAATGGTCTTGCGTTAAGTTTGTAAACACCGCGACATCAAAATCGCATCCGTGTACTCTCCCCATATGTAACGCATGAGACGATACTTCCATCGCAACGACGTCCACGTGCGCATCAACCATTTTCCGAAACATGTTTTGTAAAATAAGCGATTCAGGTGTTGTATTTTTTACATCATACGTATCATCGCCAATTTTCATGTTAATCGTACCGATGAGTCCGGTTTTTTTTCCAGCGTGACGGCATATGCGTTCGATAAGATGCGTCGTCGTCGTTTTTCCGTTCGTTCCTGTTACCCCAATTAAATGAAGGTGGTGCGTCGGCTGACCGTAAAAGGCGTCGGCTAATACAGCGAGGGCACGTCGGCTATCGTTCACATAAATGACCGGCACAGGCAATGTGAGCGGTTTTTCTGCCACGACTGCAACTGCTCCGCGCGCGACAGCTTGTTCCGCAAAATCGTGTCCGTCTACTGTAAATCCTTTGATGCAAACAAATAATGAACCTTGTTTGACTTCCCTTGAATCCATTTCGATCGATGTAATCGTTGGATTTTCTGTTGCAAGTGGGGTAAAGCTATGTAAATGTTGAAGTAACGTTTGTAACTTCATACCGATCGTTCCTTTCTTTTTTTCTTATCTAAACAGAAAAAGAAGCCATGAGGATACTTCCTCTAGGCTTTACCGTTTCGTTCCAAAATAAACCCGGATCGTCGCTCCTTCTTTCACTTTGACTCCAGGCTTCGGCGCCTGTTCAACAACCGTATCGCCTTCGCCACTACCATCTAATTTTAAGTTAAAAAGTTGCTGTTGCAAATCTTTTTTTGTTAAACCGATTAAATTTGGCACTTCTACATAGCGTGGGTCGAGCCATGTCGTTTCTTTTTCAATTTGCTGTTTGCGCGGTTTGACACCGAGCGCGCGCAAGCTATCTTCCATAATGTTTCCAACAATCGGAGCGGCGACGACACCACCAAATTGTACTGTGCCTTTCGGATTATCGACCGCCACGTATACAACAATTTGTGGATCGTCTGCTGGCGCAAAACCGATAAATGAAACGATATGGTTGTCTTTTAAATATTGACCGTCTTTCGCTTTTTGAGCTGTTCCGGTTTTACCGCCAACGCGGTAACCGTCGACAAACGCTCCCTTCCCTGTTCCTTGGGCTACCACGCTTTCGAGGGCATAACGAATTTGTTTAGACGTTTCCTCGGAAATAACCCTTCTTTTTGCTTTCGGTGTTTGTCGTTGAATTACTTCTCCTGTAACCGGATCGAGCCATTCTTTTGCGATGTATGGTTGGTATAAAATCCCTCCATTTACCGCAGCAGCGACCGCTACCACTTGTTGAATCGGTGTAACAGCTACCCCTTGACCGAAAGCAGTCGTTGCTTGTTCGACCGGTCCAACGCGATGAAGTGGGAATAAAATTCCTTTTCCTTCCCCTTGCAAATCGATGCCCGTTTTCTCACCGAAACCAAACGCGCGAATATATTCGAATAGTTTATCTTTGCCGAGTCGATCACCAAGTTCAACGAATCCCGGGTTGCAAGAGTTTTGGACAACTTCAAGAAACGTTTGATCGCCATGCCCCCCACGTTTCCAACAATGAAGCGTCGCACCTGCCACTTTCACATGTCCTGGATCATAAAAATGTTCTTTCAATAAATCGACCTTTTTTTCTTCTAACGCTGCCGCGAGCGTAATAATTTTAAACGTGGATCCCGGTTCATACGTGCTCCAAATCGGTAAGTTTCGGTTAAAAATTTCAGGTGGCACGTTTTGAAAATCAGCGGGATCAAATGCCGGACGGCTTGCCATCCCTAAAATTTCTCCGTTGTTCGGATTCATCGCAATCGCAATAATTCCGTCAGGGCGATACGTCGCTTCCGCAATCGTTAGCTCGCGCTCTAAAATCGTTTGTACACGTGTATCAATCGTCAATTTTAAATCAAGTCCATCCACGGGTGGCGTGTACGCATCCGCCATCCCAGGCATGCGTTTTCCTTTCGCATCGGAATAAAATTGAACGGAACCCGGTTTTCCGCTTAGCTGTTTATCGTAGTAAAGTTCAAGTCCCATTAATCCTTGATTGTCAATACCTGCAAAGCCGAGTACATGTGATAAATAGCTCCCGAACGGATAATAACGCTTCGAATCTTCCGCAATGTATACTCCTTTCATCCCTAAATCGCGAATTTGTTTCGCTTGTTCGTTTGAAATTTTTCGCCCCTCTGGATGAATACGTTCAATCGACGTTTTTTTCGTCACATGTTTATACGCTTTTTCTACCGGCATATTTAATATGCGCGCAAGCTCTTTCGCTACTTCCGATGGGTTTTCAATTTGTCGTGGAACGACGAGCACGGATGGGGCACTCATATTTGTTGCGAGAGGCACTCCGTTACGATCGACGATTTCCCCACGCTCTGGTTCAAACGGAATGTTTCGACTCCATAAATCTTTCGCTCGTTCTGTTAACATATCTCCTAAAACAAATTGTACATAACCGAGACGAATGTCAATAATCGCAAAAATGAAAAATCCGACCAATAAAACAGCCGTCAATCGCTTTCGAACAGTTACTGCACGCATACAGCGGAACCTCCTTCATCTATTTCGGCTCGTTCCACTATATGCTTGTACCGTTTTATATAGAACTAATCGACTGGGCCGTCTATCTCTTGCTGTTCAGTGCTTGCTTGTTGTTTTTCATCGATGTCTGACGGTTTCGCAAGCTCAACGATGACGTAATCGTTTTGTTTTATCACCGCTCCTGGAGCGATATTTTGCCTAAATACGTATCCGCTTCCGATAAAGCTCGGTTTAAGTTGCAACAATTCAGCGAGCTTCATGACATCGCGCAGCGACCAACCGGTCAAATCCGGCATGATAGCATCTCCGTCCGTTTGCAACAACACGCGATCCGGCGCAACGACGTATTCGCCTGCTTGTGGAAATTGGGCACGCACTTTCGTTCCCTTTCCGATGACCGTCACATGTAATCCTTGTTTTTTCAATGACTGTGTTGCTTGCTCCACCGACTGACCAATATACGAAGGAAGAGCGATGCTTTTTTCTTTTTTCACTTGTTTTTTCTTAACGGTCGGTTCAATGTTTAAATATTGTAAACTATTTTTCATCACCGAGTTAAAAATCATCGATACAGGTGCTGCCCCTGTTTCTGTATATGAAATGTTCGGTTGTTGCACAGCAACATACATAATTAAGCGCGGATTTTCACGCGGCGCCATCCCTAAAAATGAAAAAATGTAGTTTTGATGACCCGTCAAATAGCCACCTTTCGGATCTGGGATTTGGGCTGTTCCTGTTTTTCCTGCGACGCGATAACCCTCAATTTGATACGGACGCCCTGTTCCTTTTTCAGATGTGACGACCGTTTCTAAAATGTCTAGTACTTTTTCAGCTGTTTCTTTTGAAATCGGTGTATCGACAACAACAGGTTCGTGCTTCATCACTGTTTTTCCTGTATCTCCGTCAACAATGCGGTCAACAACGTACGGTTTCATCATTTTTCCACCGTTTGCGATGGCGGTTGCTGCTTGAATTTGTTGAATCGGTGTGACTGACGTTCCTTGTCCGAATCCTGTCGTCACTTTTTCGATCGGATAACGATACAAAATGTTTCCAGCTTTTTCACCCGGCAATTCAATGCCTGTCGGTTCGTTAAAACGGAAACGATGCAAATATTGTAAAAAGCGATCTTCCCCTAATTTTTCACGCACAATTTTTGCGAATGCGACGTTTGACGACCGTTGCATTCCTTCAAGAAACGTAATTTTCCCCCACCCGACTTTGTTATGGTCACGAACGCGATGAGGACCGATTTGATACGAACCGGATTGATACGTTTCATTCGGCTCAAACACCCCTTCATTCACCGCAGCGGCGAGCGTGAAAATTTTCATCGTCGATCCCGGTTCATACGGATACGAAATCGCATCGTTAAAATAGTTTTCGATGTTTCGTTTGTTCGGATCAAAACTCGGACGGGTGCTCATCGCTAAAATCGCCCCAGTTTTCGGGTCAGCGACAATGGCGATCATTTTTTTCGGTGTATATTGTTTTTCGACGGCATTCATCGCGTCTTCTAAAAACGTTTGAATATGTTTATCAATCGTCAAATAAATGTTTTTTCCGTTTTGCGGTGGAACGATTTGTTCATCTGCATATGGGAGTTTAAATCCTTTTGGGTCGCTTTCATACGTGATCTCTCCGTCTTTTTCTTTCAGCTGCTCATTAAACTGCTTTTCAATGCCCATTTTCCCAACAATTTCTTTCTCATCTTTTTGGGCGTAGCCGACAACGTATGACGCGAACGTACCGTTTGGATAAAATCGTTTTGAATCGCGTATAAACGTAATGCCTGGAAGCTGTAACGCCTCAATTTTTTGTTTCACCGTTTGGCTAATGCCGCGGCCGTTCGGGCCGAACTCAACTTGCTTCGCCTTCTTTTTTAAAATGCGCTCGACATCCGCTACATTCATGTTTAATAGCGGCGCAAGTTTACGTGCGGTTTCTTCCGGATCGGTCACATGTTGCGGCATGTTCGGATCGAGAATGGCGGCCACTGTATACGAAGGAATGTCTTCAGCAATTACTTCTCCGCTTCGGTCGAAAATCGTTCCACGCTTCGCTTCAAGCGTTTGTTTTTTGAAATAACGTTTTTGTGCCTCGACCGCTAACACTTGTCCATCTACAACACCTGTAGCTTGTAAATAAACGAAACGTACAAACAATATAAAAAAGAGCAAGCTAAAAAAAACAAAACATATAGCTGCTCCTTTATGCGTATGTTTATGCTTTCTCATTTTGCATCAGTCCTGCACAACTTTTACGTTATTTTCGTTTAATGTAAGGCCAAGTTCTTTCGCTTTCGCTAAAATGCGCTCATACGTGCTTAACTCTTGCACTTGTACGTATAAATCGCGGTTTCGTTTTTCTTGCTCCTCAATGCTTGTTTGTAATTGTTGCACTTCTTTATTGACATGATAAATCGTAAATTGATTCGAAACGATTGTGACGCTACTATATAAAGCGAAGGCAAAAAACGAAACGAACACCATTTTTTCCCCAATCGTCCAACGTATATTTCGTTTTCGCTTTTTCTTTGGCGCGCGTTGGACGTGTTGTTCTTGTTGTACTTTTTGTACTTTTTGTTGAATGCGAACAGCAGCCATACATTTTCCCCCTTTTTACAGTTTTTCAGCAATGCGCAATTTTGCAGATCGTGCACGATGGTTATGTTGCAATTCTTCTTCAGACGGGACGATCGGTTTTTTTGTAATGATTTTTAATTTCGGCTTATATTCATCTGGAATGATCGGCAATCCTGGCGGCAAGTGCGGTGTTTCACTTGCTTGTTTAAATGCGATTTTGCAAATGCGGTCTTCTAGTGAATGGAACGTAATGACGCTAATTCTTCCTCCGGGCTTTAATAGATCAATTGCTTGTTCAATCGCTTCTTCAAACGCGCGCAATTCGTCGTTGACTGCAATGCGAATCGCTTGGAACACACGTTTGGCTGGATGTCCCCCTGTTCGACGCGCTGGTGCGGGAATCGCTTCTTTAATGACTTCCGCAAGTTCTGTTGTCGTTTCAATTGGCTTTTGCTTGCGTGTTTGCTCAATTTTACGAGCGATCGCTTTTGAAAATTTTTCTTCACCATATTGGAAAAAAATTTTCACGAGCTGTTCGTACGGCCATGTGTTGACAACGTCGTATGCTGTCAACGTTTGGTCACGATCCATACGCATGTCGAGCGGTGCTTCATGTTGATAACTAAAGCCACGCTCAGGCATATCTAACTGCGGGGACGATACACCAAGATCGAACAAAATGCCGTCGACTTCATGCACACCGTAAAGCGCCAGCTGTTGTTTCAAATAGCGGAAGTTGCTTTTAATGATCGTAAACTGACCACGATATCGTTCAAGTCGCTGTTGCGCATGACGAATCGCGATATCATCTTGATCAAAGGCAAATAGTCTTCCTTCTGGCGATAATTGCGATAATAAATATTCGCTATGTCCAGCTCCCCCGAGCGTACAATCTACATATGTGCCATCTTTTTTAATATTTAATCCGTCAACTGTTTCCTTCAATAATACGGTTACGTGATGAAACAATGATGTCACCTACCTAAACAACATATACATAAAAAATGAGTGCAATTGTATTGTACCATCATTTCACAAAATTCACTACTTACTTCCGAACTATTCTATTGTACATAAAAAAAATCCTGTACGCGACAGGATTTTTTTATCGACGAAAATAGTTAAAGATATACAATTTTATGCATTCCGTTCCAACGATAATCGACATGAAGAAGACGGTCAACAAAGTCTAAGCCGTAGCGATTCATATAGTAAAGCACGTTCCAAACCCGCTCTTGTGGCATATTGTTCGGGCGAAGCGACAGTTCAATGCGTTCATATTTGCGCACATGTACGTCATGTTTTTGCAACATGCGCCGTGTAATCAATTGTTGAAGATAATCGATTTGTGTCTCGACTCGTTCGGCATTTTTCAACATCACTCTTTCAAGATGCGGATCGACTTGCATGCCGAGTTGGCGAAGTTGCTCGTGAATGTGCGCTATCTGTTTTTTCGCTTCATGAAACGTCTCATCAAACGCCACAGGTTGATTGTTGCGCACCCATTCCTCTAACGCTTGCTTCGTGCCGTTTGTCAACGCCTCTGCTACTGTCATTTGCACATCCGCCAAGTCCGTAGCAATATGACGCTCGACAAGCGTGAGCGAAAGGCGCGGCACGATCGGCGGCATATGCCAATGGAAATGCTCAAATACTCGTTTTAATTCCGCCCAATAAGCAATTTCCCCCGGACCAGCGATAAAAGCGAGCGTCGGAAATAACCATTCTTGCATAAGCGGTCGTGTAACAACGTTGTTGCTAAACGATTGCGGCTCACTTTCGATTCGCTGTCTTAATTCGTCTCGCGTGAAACGATACACCCCATCTTTTGTGTAAAAACAATGTTGATCATCGTCATAATATAGCAAGCGACGTTGACCGTCATCATAAAATAAATGTGCGCACATCGGCGATACATCAATCGCTTGCTCATAGCCGAGTTGGGCGAGATGTCGTTGTTGAGTTTGCAACGCACTTGTAATCGCTTCGTGTTCACGAGCGAGCGTCATAAACCATTCGCGCTCAATCGTCCGCAAATGCGGATGTGCTGCATCGACAATTACGATTCCTTCTTTCGCAAACAGCTTAAGTACGATCGTCGCGAAAAAGTCGGCCACCGTTTTTGACGTTGCCATGCATTCGTATATGTACGTACGCAATTCGTTTGTTACATTTGTTTCGCCAAATGTTTTGAATATGTCATCTATCCATTGTTTCAATGCATCTGCATCAAGATCGATGCGAGCAGCCATTCGCTTTTCTTTCGCGAGTGGCGAATACACATATTTTTTCACTTTTCCACGTTGTGCGACATGGACGTAATTAATTTCTGCAATGTCGTGGTCTTCAGATGCCATCCAAAATACCGGAACGACCGGCACACGAAGCTGTTGTTCTTGCTGTTTTGCTAATGTAATGATGGAAATGATTTTATATATCGTATAGAGCGGTCCGGTTAAAAGACCTGCCTGTTGCCCGCCGATGACGACGACGCTTTCTCGATGACGCAATTTTTCAATGTTTGCAATCGTTTCTTCACTTGCTTGAAACTGTTTATGATACGCAAGTAAATGATGAACGAGCGCATCGCGGGCATACGTCCGCTTTTGTAACTCATGCAAACGTTCTTCAAAAGAACAAGGATGGAACGCCTCGTGAACAGGAAACGTCCCTTCAATATATTCCGTAGCTAAACGGTTCGTTGCTGGCAAAGACAGCTCGATAACTTCCATTGTAAACTTCCTTTCTCATTCATGATGAAAATGCGATCATGACACGATGGATGACCCCATATATAAATAATCCCATATAAGCAGTTGCAAATAATAAAAATTGCATTCTCCAATATAACTTAAACGTTCGTTGTAACGATACATCGCCCGTTTTTTTCCAATATAAAATCATCCCAATCATAAATGTTACAATAAAAAAAATAAGCAATTCAACGATATACGATCGTTGAAAAACGGCTTGCAATAAAACATGAACAGCAAAAATAAAAAAAATGGTCGATCCGTTCACAGCGAAATGAAACGCCCGTTTTCCTTTTCGTTTAAAAATAGCTTTGGCAAGTGTAAATATAAAAAAAAACGACAAAAACGGCATAACAATCATGATAGCAATGAAAGAGGTGAGTATATCTTTCATCTCTCCGTCTCCCCCTCTAATTGTTTCCCTTTCATAAGCGCATATAAAAACGCGCTAATTGGGGCTGGGACGCATCGCTCGTTCGCTCGCTCAATCACATAGCCTAAAATCGCATCTAATTCCGTCATTCGCCCCGCCTCGATGTCACGCAACATCGATGAGCGATTGGCAGCCGTTTGTTGACAAACCGTTTCAATATGCTGCCATATACGTTCTCGCTGTTCAATCTGAAAAATAGATGCGACTTCATGAAACAACTGTTCCATCGCTTGCCGATACGGCGCATGTGTCACTAACATGCCGTTTGGTACTTGCAATAGAGCGGTAAGCGGATTAATAGCAACGTTCACCATTAATTTTTCAATTAACATCGTTTCCCAATCGCCGACATATTGGAACGGAAAACGGGCATCTGTCGTATATAGAAAAGAAAACGTTTCTTTTTTTCCGCGCCATACGCTCCATTTCGTTTTACCGACACCCGTATGGGAAACCGTCGTATCGTCGATTTTGAGCGCGCCATGTTCAACAACCGCAAGCGCAATATGATGATGAGGCATGTGCGGTAAATGGGACACATGCCCCATGCCGTTTTGCAAAAACATCACAGCGTCCGCTCGAAGCATATGCATGTTTGTTTTCAATATGTTTGTTAAGTCGTATTGTTTCACCGCTATAAATAACACATCTACATTCGTTTCACGAACGAACGGTTCAGCATGAACACGATGCGTCGTCCGTTCATCGCCACAAATGACCGTCAGCCCATGCGTACATAATTGTTCTGCTTGTTCTTGCCGACGCGTATAAACCGTCACGTCATAGTGGTTACTGAAATACGCTGCCGTCAATAAGCCGACTGCTCCGCCCCCTATAATTCCGATGCGCACAATGCGATCCTCCTCTTTTTTTCCTATGTTTTATTGTATAAAAAAAAGTAGCTGGCGTCTATCAGCTACTACACAGACAATTGACGTGCGCGTTCTAAAATGTGCATCACCGTCTGATATTCTTGTTGCACCGCTTGCAGTTTCTTTTCAAGCTCTTCTTTTTCTTTTTGGAGCGTCCGTACTTGTTCGCGCAACTGTTCGATTTCTTGTTGCCCTTCCCCGCGTTGTTGTAACGTTTGTAAAAAAGAGATCACATCTTGCAACGTCATGTTTCGCTCGGCTGGTTGCGGTTCTTTTTTCTTTTTTCGTTGCTGTTTAGCAAGCTCTAACGCCTCTTCATATTGCTTCCGCACATATGCGTTCCAACGAAAACCACAAGCGGCTGCCGTTCGTGATAGTTTTTTCCCTACTTCTTCAAACGCGCGTAATTGAGTGCTTCCTTCGCGCACAAAAGCTATCACCGTTTCAGCGAGCAATACATCTTCTTCTTCTGTCCATGCATCTTGGCGCGTCATTTCTATCCCTCCTCGCTACATTTACTATATGAGTATGCAGCTAATAGAGAAGATAGAAGACTATTTGTTTCGTTTCATTAAAAATGATTGCACCGCTTGATCGTGTTCTTCGCTTTCCCATAAATATGCACATCGTTCGATTTCAGCGAAAAACCGTTGGCGAAACTGCTCTGTTTTCCAACGTGCCACCGCGGCTTCTTTATAAGCGCGCAATACAGCCGTTGATTTATTCGTATACTCCCTTAACTCTTTTTCACATCGTTCGCGCAACGAGTCAGGAAAAACGCGATGGACAAAGCCGATATGCTCCGCTTCTTCCGCTGTCATCGTTTTCGCGCGCAACAATATATTGAGCGCTTGATCGTACGGCATTTTTTCAAATAACATCGTCGCGCCGCCCCAGCCGGTCGTGATCGCTAAATTCGCTTGCACAAATCCGAGGCGCACCCCGGCACGCGCGAAACGAAAATCGCATGCGGTCGCTAATTCGCAACCTCCGCCGATCGCAGTTCCATTGATTAACGCAACCGTTGGCTTCGATAACGTCAATAAACGATATAAAATGTTTCCCATTTTCGCTAACATCGCATGCGCTTCTTCTTTTGTTTTCAGCTGATGAAACACTTGTAAATCGCCACCCGCGCAAAACGCCTCTTCTCCTTCCCCTGTAATGACGAGCACTTTCGCCTCATCATCTTGTTCAACGAGCGTCAGCGCTTGCTCGAGTTCATCCATGACTGCATAATCAATCGCATTTCGTCTTGCCGGACGACAAATGGTAAACGAGACGATTCCATGTTGTTTTTCGATCATTTTCCCTCTCCCCTTTACTGCATCTCCATCTTTTTTATTCGCTTTCCCGTTCTTTTTTCCTTCCAAATAAGAAAAGCGCAAGGGAGTGACCCTTACGCTTCTCTTATTTGTTTACAACGTCTTTTCCTTTGTATGTTCCACAAACTTTACATACGCGATGAGCAAGTTTCATTTCACCGCAGTTTGGGCATTCTACCATACCAGGTACGCGCAATTTGAAGTGCGTACGACGTAGTCTCTTTTTCATTTTCGATGTTCTTCTAAAAGGTACTGCCATCATTTCCACCTCCTTAAAGAGATTTAGGCGAATATGGAGGCCGGTGTAGTTCCGGATCTTCCCTTAAGATTCATTTTTGTTTTCGAAAAACTTTGCTAGCTTCGCAAGGCGCGGATCGATTTTGTTTTCATGTTCTTCTTCCGAAATGACCGTCCATCCTTTTCCTGATTGTGGAACGGCATCCGGATGATCCGGCTGCTCGCTAAACACTTGCATCGGCACTTCAAGAAGAATAAGTTCTTTGACGATCGGCATTAAGTCGATCGCATCTCCTTGAACAACATGTGACTCTTCATCGGTTGCATCATAATCGTTCAAAAAAAACGTTTCTGTGCTTTCGATGGCGAATGGATACGATACGTCCACGAGTGTACGAGAACAAGGGAGTTTCATCGTCCCTTCGATCGTTAAGTGGAACGTGAACTTTTTCGCGCTCACATCTGCCCGTCCGTGCACACGCACAGGGGAAATGTCGCGAATCGAGTCGTCCACTTCTTTCAATTCGGACACATCAGCCATTTCGTCAATCGTCAGCCCTTTATGTTGCAACTGATGAAGTTGATGAATAGACCATCTCAATGATAATCACCTCAAGACAACAAAGAAAATTATACGTTTGAACAACGGTTTTGTCAATATTTTTTCTTTACACTACTTCCATTATAATCAGCTTATACTCACTGTATCACGTTTTACATAAAAAAGAAAGGTGGACAATACATGAAAGCGGTCGGCATCGTTGTCGAATACAATCCGTTTCATAACGGGCATTTATATCATGTGCAACAAACGAGAAAAAAAACGAGCGCAGATTGCGTCATCGCCGTCATGAGTAGCTCATTTACACAACGGGGCGAACCGGCGATCGTACCGAAATGGGAGCGCGCTCGCATGGCGCTTGCAGGCGGCGTCGATCTCGTCGTTGAACTTCCTTATACGTTTGCTGTTCAAACAGCTGAATGGTTCGCTCAAGGGGCTATTTCGATTCTCGATGCGCTTTTTTGCGAGCAATTATGTTTCGGAAGCGAGGATGGAAGCATCGAACCGTTTATAAAAACGGCTCAACTTCTCGTTTATGAAAAAGAGCAACATAACGAAAAAGTAAAACAATATATGCAACAAGGTATCAACTATGCAAAAGCGTATACGCTGGCCCTTCATGACATTGGTCACGATACGCTTGACGTTTCACAACCGAACAACATTTTAGGGTTACATTACGTCAAGGCGATTATCGAACAACGAAGCAAGATGATGCCAGAAACGATTCAACGAACGGTTGCTCATTATCACGATGAAACGCTTCCAGCAAACGATAACATTGCGAGCGCAACGAGCATTCGTCGCTTTTTACAGGTTAGTTATGACGATGTCGCACGCTACGTTCCGCATACAACATATGAAACGTTACAAACGTATCGCCATACGTATATGACGTGGCACGATTGGAAAAAATATTTTCCGTTTTTAAAATACCGACTATTGACGATGGAAGTAGACGACATTCAACAAATTGCTGAAGTGGAAGAAGGAATTGAATATCGACTAAAAAAAGCAATCATTCACGCCACGTCATTTCACGATTTTCTTTCGGCTGTCAAAACGAAACGATATACGTGGACACGATTGCAACGTATATGCACCCATATATTAACGAACGTCACGAAAAAAGAAATAGCGAAAGCAATCGAAAACAAGCGTGCAACATACGTTCGTCCGCTAGCGATGAACGAAACAGGGAGAGCGTATTTGCAAGAAGTTAAAAAGCGCATGACGTTGCCGCTTGTGACAAGCGCCAAACAAATGAGACACGATCCGATATATCAAATAGAAAAAAAAGCGACGCAGGCGTATTTTTCGATTTTGCCTGAGCCGCTTTGTTCGGAAGCGTTACAGCGCGAGTATAAAACTCCGCCGTTACGATAATTTTTGTAAAAATTGAACGGCATCATCAAACGTATCAACAGGTACAATTTTCATGTTTGTGCCAATATCTTTCGCTGTTTTGACCGCTTCTTTATAATTGGAATGTTTCGCTCCGCGTTCGTTCGGCGCGAAAAAAATGTCCGCTCCTGCTTTATGAGCAGCGATCACTTTTTGAGAAATGCCGCCGATCGGTCCGACTTCGCCGTCGATGTTGATCGTTCCGGTACCAGCGATGCGATACCCTTTCGTTAAATCTTCTCGGATCAATTGATTGTACACTTCAAGCGCAAACATAAGCCCAGCGGACGGTCCGCCAATTTGATCGGATTCAATGCGGACAGGCGGATCGGTAACGATATCGCGGTCGGTCATGACGGAAAGTCCGAGACCGACGCGATGCTTTTCTTTTGGAAACGGCGCAAGCGTCAACGTTGCTGTTTTTTCTTTTCCTGATCGTTTATACGTAATTCGGACGCGATCTCCTTTTTTCTTTCCGCTTACGTATTGAATAAATTCGTCTGCGTCGTTGAGACGTTGCCCGTCAATCGCAACTAATTGATCGCCGCTTTTCAGCACGTTTGAAGCTGGCATGCCATCAACGACATATAACACATACACCCCTTTATTTCGATACGAAAACGATTTGTTTGCTTTGTTATAGGCAACGGCAATCGCCGTTTCTTTTGAATTTTCCATCATTTTTAATTGGCGATGCGTATATTCTTCGTCGCTTTCCCCTTCTTGTCTTACTTCATCCATGCGGTACAACTCGTTATATTTACTCACATGCGCAAGCATAAACGAAAAAAGATTGGCTTGCCCCATGCGAACGGTCGTTAACATAAATTGTCCTTTTTCTTTATAGCCGCCTTGCACTTCAACGAGCGGACGTAACGGTTCCGCCGTTCCAGGCATCGTCACGTAATACGGCAAGTGAAAAAAAGTCGCAAAAGCGAGTAGTAGTGCAACGATGATCGTAATTCGAATATACCGTCTTTTATTCATTGTTTAAACCCCTTCTCTGCAAGCAATTGACGAATGATCGGAAGCTGTTGGCGCGTTGCTTCTTCTCCCATTTGAATCATCTCTTTCGCATGGGTAAACGCATACGAGCTATAACGCTCAAGCGATGGACGAATGACGACATCCGCTTGGGCGATACGGTGGGAAGCAAGTTCAGCTTGAATAATATCTAAACTTTGTAAAATGACATCAAAAATTGAGGTGATCGTATCGTTTTTTTTCACGGAAGCGACGTCGACAGCGATGACGACGTCAGCTCCCATGTCGCGTACGACGGCCGCTGGTACGCGATCGATCACTCCGCCGTCCACGAGCAGACGCCCGTTCCATCGCTCTGGCACGAAAATGCCCGGAATGGAAATGCTGGCGCGCACCGCATCTGCTATACTTCCTTTGCGAAACACAACTTTCTCCCCTTTTTGTAAATCGGTCGCCACGATCGCAAGCGGAATACGGGCGTCTTCAATACGCTTTTGTTTTGTCATGACCGAAATGAAATGTTTAATTTGACGCCCGGCAACGAGTCCCATTTTCGGGACTGTCCAATCGATGTAATCGTTGCGTCGAAACGCTGTCGCGAGCCGATATAATCGTTCCGTTGTCATGCCTGATGCGTACAACGCACCAACGAGCGCCCCCATGCTACTTCCGGCGATCATATGAATCGGAATGTTTTCTTCTTCCAACACTTTAATGACCCCGGCATGCGCAAAGCCGCGCGCACCGCCCGAACCTAACGCCAACCCGATTTTCATTCCTGCTCCCCCTTCCTGTTCAATACTATGGTCTAAAATGTCCACATATACTCGTATATTAAAACGAGTACGATCGGCAAATGAGGAGGCTAACGAACGATGAAAGAAAAATGGAAAACATTGCTGTTATCATCGATCATTATTTGTTTATGTATCGCATTACTTCGCTATCCGCAACATTCATTTGAAGCGGCGGTGCGTGGATTGCATATGTGGTGGGATGTCGTCTTCCCATCTCTTCTTCCTTTTTTTATTGTATCAGAAATTTTGATCGGCTTTGGCGTCGTTCATTTTCTCGGCGTATTGCTTGAGCCGTTCATGCGTCCGCTATTTAAAGTGCCGGGCATCGGCGGATTTGTTTGGGCGATGGGCATGGCTTCGGGATACCCTGCCGGTGCAAAACTGACTGCTCGCCTAAGACAGCAACAACAGCTTTCCGCCATCGAGGCGGAACGGCTCGTCTCGTTCACAAACTCATCCAATCCACTTTTTATTTTCGGAGCGATTTCCGTCGGTTTTTTTCATAATCCGAACATCGGCATCATTCTTGCTTTGTCTCATTATCTCGGCAACATTTGCGTCGGGCTGATGATGCGCTTTTACGGAAAAGACGAAAGCAACGCGGTTCAAAAACAAACAAAAAGCCTTTTGCGCCAAGCGTTTCGCGCCATGCATGAAACGCGCTTAAAACATAGCCAAGCCATCGGAAAGCTGCTTGGGGATGCGGTTCGTTCCTCCATTCAAACGCTTTTAATGATCGGTGGATTTATTATTTTATTTTCTGTTTTGAATAAGCTACTTTATATTACAAACATAACGAAATGGCTAGCCGACATCGTACGATACGCCTTAGCGCTTTTCCATTTGCCTAGCGAATTAAGCGTTCCATTCATCGCCGGGTTGTTTGAAATTACGCTCGGCAGCCAAATGGCAAGTGAGGCAACAAACGCAACGCTATTACAAAAAGTCATTATTACAAGCTTTATTCTTGCTTTTGGCGGTTTTTCCGTCCAAGCTCAAGTCGCAAGCATTTTAGCGGAAGCACATATTCGCTTTCAACCGTTTTTTATCGCTCGTATATTTCACGGTTTCTTTGCTGCTTTTTTCGCATTCATTCTTTGGAAACCGCTGTATGTTCAGCCGCTTGAGTCGGCAGAAACGTTGCCTGTTTGGCTTCCGGAAGCGACGATCCGTTGGCCGATATTATACATACATTGGATCGAGCAATATGGCTTTTTTGTGACTGCAATCGCATGTTTCCTATATGTCTTTTCGGCTTTCCGACGTGAAAAACCACCTGTTTAAAGGTGGTCTTCTGCATGAGCAAACTTTTTTCGGAGCGCTTCTTCGACAACTTTTGGCACAAGCTCGGAAATGTTGCCGTTATATTTCGCGACTTCTTTCACGATGCTTGAGCTTAAAAAGGAGTATTGGTTGTTTGTCATCATAAAAAACGTTTCAATTTGCTCATTTAATATGCGATTCATCGATGTAATTTGCATTTCGTATTCAAAATCGGAAACAGCACGCAAGCCGCGCAAAATGGCGCTTGCGTGTTTGCTTTTCGCATAGTCAACAAGCAAACCTTGATAACTGTCAACGACGACGTTATGTAAATCTTTTGTTACTTCTTCTAGCAGCTGCACTCGCTCTTCTGCTGAAAATAACGGTTTTTTTGATGAATTGTTTAATACGACAACATACACTTTGTCAAACACTTTCGCTCCGCGGCGAATAATATCTAAATGTCCATATGTGACAGGATCAAAGCTTCCTGGGCATACCGCAATACTCGCCATCTTTATTCTCCTTCCTCATCTACGTAAGCGTAAATCGATACAGCCGTAATGCCATACGTTTCGTGTTTCACTTTTGTTAAACGACCGATGTGAATGGGAAGCTCGACTTCCGCATCATGTTCCGCAACAAGAAAGCCGTCTCGTTGTAAAAGCTGATGCGCATCAACGATCGCGATAAGCGCTTCCAACTGTTTATTTTTATAAGGCGGATCAAGAAAAATTAAGCGAAAGGTCAACCCTCTTTTTATAATTGCCTTTAACGCGCGTTCGGCATCGTTGCGATAAATTTCCGCTTGATCGGTCAAACGACAGGCAGCGACGTTTTTTTTTATCGTTTGCACCGCTTTTGCGTCATGATCGACGAAAATAACGCGATCTAATCCGCGACTTAACGCTTCGATGCCAAGTCCACCGCTTCCGCCAAATAAATCAAGCCCAAGTCCGCCGGAAAAATACGGACCGATCATATTAAACATCGCTTCTTTCACTTTATCTGTCGTTGGACGTGTCGTCATTCCCGGAACGGCTTGAAGCGATTTACCTTTACACTTCCCTGATATGACTCTCATCGTATTTCACCTCGCTTTTATGATCATAGCATAACCGACGAAATGGACAATCATTGTAAGGAAAAAAATGATGGGGATGTATACAATGCGAAACAATGGTCATACTGTTAGTAACAACATCGTTAATGATGTTGTTGCCAACCACGGAGAAGACTTACGTTCCCCATAAGTTCTTCCTCCGGTTTCTCCTCTCCCTTTTTTCCTTCTCTTTTTCGGCTTGTTCGAAAAAGAATGGAAGGGACCCTGCGGCATATGCCACAGGGCATTTTTTTTGCCTTACTGACCAACCACGTGTATTTCTTCAGCCGTTTCGCTAATGTAGACGGAAAACCATTTCGGAAATTCCGTCCGTTCAATGTATAGCGTCCCGTTCCATTCTCGAATGACTGCATTTGTGCTGTTTGTAAAAAATCGCCAACGAGCATTCCCTTTTTCAATAAATACCGCTTCTCCCGAACGTTGAACAGTATAGCCGAGCGTGCGCATAATCGGAATAAACGGAAACAGTTGTTGATCGTCTTTTAATAAAACGTGAGCGTTTGGCAATTTCACGTCATTGACGACGAGCATTTTTCGCTCTGTAAACGTCATGTATGGTTCCTCGTTTTGAAAAAATGTCGTGTTTCCTTCGTACGCTTCGCCTAGCCATTCGTCTAATTTTTTCAACGTCAACGGCTGACCGTCATTTTTAGTGACTAGCGTCCAAAACGTTTGTTGTTGTTCTTTCGTTAACGTTTGTTGCAATTGCTGAAAAACAAGTTTCGCTCTTTTTGTCATCGGCTCCGTTTTCGTCATATATGAAACGAGCAAGTCCCATATCCAATCGGGAACAGTGCTATTTGGAAACCGATGCTGTAACTGCACGCGAACGTAAGCGCGCTGTGTGTCAGAAACGGAAGCTGTATCCGAGATAATGACGAACGTCGGCGTCATATATTGCAGACGCGATGAAGTAACAATTAACGTTTGCACATCGCTTTCTTTCCAAAACGATAACGCTGTTTCGTGAAGCGGTTTTGTCGCGTATATGACTAAATCACCGTTAAACGTTGGCTGCAACGGTTGCGATTGAAAATAAAGCGGAACGGTTTGTCCGCCTTTTTTCTCCCACATGAAAAAAGAAAAAGACGGTTTATAGACGTAACCAACGAGCTTTCCGTCTGCTGCCCATACCCCTTTCGGATGAACAACATCGGTGAGCGATACGTTCGTTTGTTGCGGCTGTGTCGTATGAAAATAAACGAGCCATTGTTGAATGAAAAGCGGTTCTTTTGGAACAATCGACACGCGATAAGTGAGCGAAAGTGTATTTGTTTTCGATGCGTCGACGATCGTTTTCCCATTTTTTTGTTCGACGCACGTTTTTTTCTTCGCACAAGAAATGTTTGTCACTTCTTTTGGCACCGTCACTTCATATGTGTCAGCAACCGCACCGCGTATATGATGAACGACTTCGATCGTTTTTCCAGTAAATGTTGCTTCAATATCATGTTGCAACACTGATTGTTTCGTCGCTTCCGTATGATATTCGTCCCATTGGTAATATAAAGCTCCTGCGCTAACGCCAAGGAAAAGGAGCATTGAAATAAAAGTTACTTTCCACATACGATAGCTCCTCATTCAGCAGTTTATATTATAACAATAGCAAAATTTCGCTGCATTGTCATACACCGTTTTCACTAATTGTCGAAAAAAGTTGAACGTGTTAAAGTAAATGAGGGAATACAACATAAAGTGAGGGAATGGTGATGATTCAACGTTTTATTGAATTAGGGGAAGGATATTCTGACATTTATGAGTTAATTGAAATTGCGAAATCAAACCGTCATCGTTTATCGGGTTTGTTTGCTTTTCATACGATGAAAGATGGCAAGGCGCTCACGTCGTTCGTCGTCGTGCTTCATCCGACAGATCCTGGCGACTTTCAACCGCTATACATTTGCCGTGAAGGCATTCCACACCCGTCTGTGAAAGTGACAAAACGATATGAGTTGTTCCTCGATTTAGCGAAGGAACTGAATCAAGAAATCATTCATTTGGACGTCAAACCGTCTAACTTTTTTGCGGACTTACAATTGTACTATCAGCATTTAATCGGCATTATGCGCATGAATCGATTTATTCCGCCACTACAGTAAGAAAAGCGAAAAGGATGTCAGCGATTGACATCCTTTTTTTATATGCCGTATTCGTATTCTCTCTCTTTGTCTGCTTTTGATTCGAATTCAACTTTCACATACGGGCGATATGAAGGTTCGACGCGTTTAACAAACGGAAGCGAAGCGAGTTTTCGCATCGTCTCTTCTGCTTCGTCCATATTGCAATATAAAACGGCGTATTTTAACCGTTTCGATACGTAATGAACGTTTCCGTATTTCCGCAACTGTTTACTATGTTTTAACGAATACAGCCAAACGATAATGCCTTGACGCATTGGAAACATAAAAATCCCATCCCCCTTTTTCACTTCGTCCGACAGCCACACGCGCCACCAGATCCGCATCCTCCACCGCAAGATAAAGAATCGAAATACGGATTTCCTGTCGGCACTTTAATGTTTTCAGATACGGCTCGACCGATCATCGTACTAATTTCATCTAACAGCGACTGCATGTCTTTTTCTGCTTGTTTAAACGCGGCAATCGGACCGTATAAATCCAGTTCACGTTTTGCCTCACGCACTTGCTTTGTGACTTCTTTGTAGTCTGGATGATATTTGCCAAAACGCTGCACCTCTTCGTACCGTTCTTTTAGCTGAACGAATCGGCGAATAAGTTGCTGCGCTTTTTCATCTTGTTGCATATGATAAAAACAGCGACGGTATTCCTCCGCCACGTCTGATTCGACAATCATTTTGCCAAGCTCTTCAGCAAAGTCTAACAACTGTAATCGTTCGATCGTTGCTACAATCACGAGCAACACCTCCACAACGGTATCATAACATGATTTCGCCAACAAAACAAATAAGTCTGGTTGCCCCAGACTTATGAAATCGTCACCGTAAATTCATGTGAGATGTTATATTTACTTGCATCGTTATGGACAAGTTCCAACCGAATCACATGTTTTCCAACAGGCAACCCACGAATAACAAAAGCCGCCGTTGTCGTTTCGCCCACTCGTTTCCCGTTCACGTAAATATATATGCGTCCTTGTCCGTCTTTTTTCGGATGCGTTCCTTTTGTAAACGTAAACTGATCGACAATACATTCGACAAATACGTTATTTCCTTTGACGAGATGTTTCACAAATAACGTTTGTTTTTGCTCAGCAAAAACGATTGTGCTGTCATGATGAACATACGTAGAAAACAAAAGCGCAATACATAAAAAAAAGAAGCGCAACACTTTCACCATCCTTTCATAGTGATAGTGTTTGCGTTTCTCGCTTAATTATGAGTGTCCTTCATCAGTTTCATCATCGCCATCATCATGTTTGCCATTTCGATCGTTTGAACGACTTGTTCGACTTTATGCGGCAACGTTTGTTTATAATAGTGACGCATTTGTTTTTCCATCTCTTTTATATCCAGCGGGCGTCTTGCTAGCCGGCGATACCATATCGGTTGCTCGCGTAAAAATTGATGAAGCTTTGGCTTCGCTACAATGTATTCGTATACGTCTTTTCTCATCGCCTATCTCCTTAATCTTTTCGAAACGAAAACGGATCTTTTTTCGTCTGTTGCATTTGGCGGACGACTTCTTGGATGGATGCAATCGCTTGTTGAACGTTTGTAATGTACGTTTGAAGTTCATTAACATCAAGGTGTTTGACGTAACTGGCTAGCTTTTGCATCAAATCCCCTTGATCTTGTTTGACATCGCTTGAGCGATATTCGTCCCACATGTCATCGTCTTCGCCAAACACATACCAATCGTTATATAACTCTTTCCACGTCTTTTTCCCTTGGCGCACCTCTTCAATCAGTTTCGGATGGTTTTTCACAAACTGTTTAAATTGTTCGATGGACATATCGGTCGCTCCTTCCTTGTTTGTTTGCCTATCATATATTACGACCGAACAGCCAATGCGTGCGCCTATTTTGGCTCAGAAAAAGGACGAATAAAGTTTTGCGTATAATGACGTTTATATACACCAACGCCTAAATGCGTCAACTCAGCATTTAACAACGTTTGCCGATGACTACGGCTGTTAAGCCACGCTTCGACAACCGCCGGTCCATCGACATATTCCGAGGCGATATTTTCTCCCGCTAATTCAAAACGAACGTTTGCTTTCGTCAACCGCTGTTGTAAATCTCCGTTCGTTGGCGATTCGTGCGCAAAAAAATCATTTCCTGCCATATCTTTACTATGTCCGTACGCCACTTCCGCCACGCGCTCATCCCATTTAAGCGGTGGAACACCGTGACGAATGCGCATGACGTTTGTAATCTCAAAAATTTGTTGTGCATTTGCTTGCTCGACTTGTTTTTCGAGCGTTTCATCCATTTCTATGCTCGGTAACGGACCGCGATATTCAAGTTCATATGGACGAAGCTTCACTAACGTTTCTCCGTCGACCCAGCGAATGCTTGATAATTTGCCGGTAAAACGATCAATATACAATTGTACGTAAACGTCGTCAAACGAAAGAAGCGGTTGAATGAGTAAATCTTCTTCTGTCAGTTGAAAGCGATATACCCCATCGTCCAGTTGCACATGAATTGTATCGTGAAGCGGCATCGTTTGTAATAGCTCGTTAATCGAGCGATCGAACTGAAACGGGGCAACGTTGACTTCCGGTCCACATGCATAAATTGTGACAACCCGTCCGTCAACAATACCGATTTGCATATACGTTTTCGGGTCGTTATATACCCACCATACGTAACCGTAAGCGGACGGATCGATACGTGCTGGTTGTCCGAATGTTTGTTTCACTTCTTCTTCTGTTTTTCCAATCCATGTACCAAGCCCTTGTACAACAGTTTTCTCGCTCGTTTGTTCACTCATGATCGATGTATCGTTTAAAGGGGCTTGTTCATCTGTTGGGAAAAAAGAAAAAATAAAAATAAAGATCGTAATTAGAGCAATGATCCAACGCATTCATCATTCTCCCTTAGCTATTGTATGTACTTCCATTATATACAGCTTGTCTACATTGCAACACTAAAAAATAAAGGCTATGCAAAAAACATAGCCTTCGTGCTTAGTGATATTGTGAGATTTCAGATAACGCTTCCCCTGCTTGTTCGTCGCTTGCTTCATGAATCGCTAAGTCGCCAAGCGACATCATGCCAACTAACGTCTCGCCTTCGACAACAGGCAAACGACGAATTTGATGTTTTGCCATCAACCGAGCCGCTTCCTCTACGGACGCGTTTGGTGAAATCGTCACGAGCTGTTCGCTCATCACTTCTGTCACCGCTGTTGAACCTGGTTTCTTTTCTGCGATACCGCGTATGACTAAATCGCGGTCCGTCACAATGCCGATGAGACGATTTCCATCTGTAATCGGAATAGCGCCGACGTTATAATCGCGCATTTTTACCGCTGCTTCGTACATATTATCTAGCGGTGTACAACATTCGACTTCTGTTGTCATCATTTCTTTTACTTTTGGCATGTGCATCTCTCCTTTCGTACATTAGTTTCACCAAAATCGGAACAATTATAAAGCTCGTCATTGAAAGTTATGCGCTTTCGTACTATTATTAATGGAGGAATGTTTTATTTTACATAAGGGGGACTTAAACGATGCGCTTCGAAAATACAGGTATTGAAAATCAAACAGCGCCATTAACACGTTTAGATGACTTAATGGAAAGCCTCGGCTTCGTACGTGCCGGTCAATGGGATTACGATCGTGTCACATATGACCGCAAATTTGAAATTAAAAATGACGTCTTTTATTTACGTGTGCAAGGTTATGCGATTGAAGGAGACGTTGGTGGTCGCCATGCGGTCATTAAACTGATGAAGCCGTTGCTTGGCAAGCATTATTATCCACATGGTGTCGAATATGGTGAGGGAGAGAACTTCCCTTCATCATTAGTAAACCAATGTGAAGCTCTTTTAGCAAAAGTGAAAGAAGGTCTTGCAACTATAAACGCATGAGCGCGCTCATGCGTTTTTTCCGTCAACGAGACGACGGACGTACAGGTGAACAGAAACAACCTCTTTTCCTGTCATGTCGTATATGTCATCGATCACTTGTTTTTGAATACGTTCACATAAGGTGAGCATATGATCGCACACTTTGAAAGAGACGGTCATATGAATCGTCAGTCCGTTATGCAGGGCATATACTTTCGTTTCTTCTAATATGACATCATCAAATAGTTGTACACTCATTGCAGCAATCGTTATAATAGGTTTATGCATATACATCCTCCATAAGATTTATGAAATGAAAGCAGGTGTCGTTTCGTTGTTTGAGAAAATTCCAAAGCGGTCCGTATACATGGTCCTTATTTTACTTGCGATCGTCTTATTGACATACTGGGTCGCTCCAATTGCTGTTCCGATTTTATTTGCGTTTATTACAGCTATTTTTTTAGAGCCTGCCGTCAAAGTGGCACAACAGCGGATCGGGTTCAAACGGCAGTCCGCCACGCTTCTTGTATTTAGCTTATTTACGTTATTTATGTTTTTGAGCGGCTATTTTATTATTACAAAAATTGTGACGGAAGCGTTTCATTTTTTTAGACATTCACCACTATACTTAAATGAAATGATCGCAGGTTGGAACGAGCTTGTTGCACGCTGGTACAAGCAGACGGAAAAATTGCCGCCGTTCGTTGTAGCGGAACTGAGCCATCAAGTCGATTTATTTTTAACAAAGTTAAAGACGCAACTAACGGCTTCGCTCAGCTTTCATAAAGTGAGTGCGCTCGTGGCGAATGTTCCAACGTTTTTAATTAACTTTCTCGTGTATTTAATTACTTTATTTTTATTTATGCATGACTTACCGAAAATACGCGAAGCGATTTTTTCACATTTAACAGAAGAAACGAAAGAAAAAGTGCATTTTATGTTGTCGCGTCTATCGTATGTCGTATTCGGTTTTTGGAAAGCGCAATTTCTCGTGAGTTTAATTATTTTTGCCGTTTCGTTAGTCGGATTGTTATTAATTACACCGAAAGTTGCGTTATTTACTGCTTTTATTATTTGGGTGATTGACTTTATTCCAATTATCGGTTCGATCGTCATTATGGCACCTTGGGCCATTTTCCACTTTGTTACAGGCGATACAGTACTAGCAACTAAACTATCGATTCTCGGCGTCATTTTGCTTATTTTACGTCGAACAATTGAGCCAAAAGTCATGGGGGCGCATATCGGTTTATCGCCGCTTGCAACGCTTATTTCCATGTATTTAGGTGTGAAAATGATGGGGGCACTCGGGCTTATTTTATTCCCGCTTTTACTCATCGCCCTAAAATCAGCGAAAGAAGCAGGCATCATTAAATTTAACTTTAAATTGTAAAAGAGGGTGAACTGTCACCCTCTTTTTAAAATCCTAAAATCGCTTTAATGACCGATGTCGTTTCACCGCCGCGGTAAAAGACGTATAACAACAAATACACAACAACGCCTGTTGTCGCGGTGAAAAACCAAACGATGCTTGTTATCGGACCAATTTTTTTATGGCGTACCCAATTTTTTTTCACTGCAGATAGCAACGTCACGATGCCAAATACAGCACCGGCAGTCGCTAAAAAAATGTGAAAAAATAAAAAGAGTGTGTAGTAAATTTTCAAATGATCCGGCCCACCAAAGCTTGTATTTCCAATGAAAATCGTACGTGATAAATAAATGATGAAAAATGCTAGTGCAAAAGCTGCGGCAAGCCACATCGTTTTTTCATGCTTTTTCACTTGCTTTTGTCGAATGAAATACCAGCCAACCGCAACAAGAATGGCACTAACGACAATAAAGCTTGTACTAATCGTAGGTAAAATCGGTAACGAACCCATCGTATTCCCTCTCCTATTTGATCATTTTGTCGTCTGAACAGCGACGTGTTCTTCATCTCTTTCTTTTCGATACCATTCAATAAAAATGAAAAATAACATAACCCCATACACAATTTCTTGAATAATTTTCATTAAAACGCCACCGAGCTGTTGATCGTGTAACAGAGACATCGAGCTAAACATTTCCGGTCCGCTCAATTCAAGTGACGCTAATGTCGTTTGCGGCACACAAAGCGCTAACGCGTTCATCCAAGCAGCTGGATCGTAATATGTGGCATACAACGGTGTATCGGCGAAAATAATAAGCGCACAAGCAGGTGTAAGCAATACACCATCAGCGAAAATATAACCAACTTTTTTCACACCCGATAATCTCGGAAAACCATGAACGTCGTTCACAAGTGGCCACCACATCATCATTGCCGCAATAAAAATAGCTGTCGTCATGAGCGCGTGAAGCCACATATTCGTTTTCACGGCATCGAAAATAAATGGCACATGGTATAACGAAAATGTACCATTAAACAAAAACAATGCAATGAGCGGCTTCGTAGTAAAAGCAACAATGGAACGAATCATTCGAATGCGTAATACTGCTTCAAACATCCATGAAGGAATACCTTTAATAAGAAGTGGTGGAACGATTAAATAAAGAACAGCCATTTGCGTCATATGCGCACTAAACATTAAATGACCTAACAAATCGACAGGAGAACCTTTACAAATATAAAGCAAAACAATCGCAGTCACAAACAACGTTTTTTGTTTCGTCGTCGTCGGCTGTTTTGAACGGTTTACGAGCCAAAAATAAACGATCGTTACAGCGACTAAAGAAACGAAAAAGTACGGACTCCACATCGCTTCAAAACCGAATATACTTAACGGCATCATACTCACCTCGCTTTTTCTCCAACTTTATTATACTACAAACATAACAAACGTGAAAAGAAAAGAAGCTAGCCAATGCTAGCTTCTTAAATCCAGACGATTGTTAAAAACGCCCAAATCGTAATAAACGCCACGGCTACCCCGCCGTACAAGAAAAGCGCTGGAAGTTCATGCCCTTTATGGCTCATATGCATGAAGTAATATAGCTGGAAAATGACTTGCACGACCGCTAACAATAAAATGAACGGTACAGAAAACCAAGCAGAAAATCCTTCATATCCAACCGCAAAAAAGGCGATAAGCGTTAAAAAGATCATTAACGTAAACGAAATGATTTGATGTTTCATTTCTTCCGCGTTCTTTTTGCGGCGATATTGTACATCTACTTTTGGGTTTTGTACATGTGTATGATTTGCCATACAATCACCCCACCATTCCCATTAAGTATACGACCGTGAAAATGAACACCCAAACGACGTCGATAAAGTGCCAATATAAGCTCGCAACATAAAACTTCGGTGCATTATATAAGTTTAACCCACGTTTCGCGTTACGAACCATTAGTGTAACAATCCAAAGCAAACCGAACGCCACGTGGACACCATGTGTTCCGACAAGCGTATAAAACGCTGAAGAAAACGCACTTGTTGAAAATTTAAATCCTTCATGTACGTACTCTGTAAACTCGTAAATTTCAAGCGCTAAAAAGGCTGCGCCGAGCAATACGGTAATGCCGAGCCAAAGCTGCATTTTTTTGAAGTCGAAGTTGCGCATATGATGCATTGCATATACGCTCGTTAAACTGCTCGTTAAAAGCAACATCGTCGCTAAAAAGACGATCGGCATTTGGAACAGTTCTTTTCCAGATGGTCCTCCTGCCACAGAGTCTTTTAACGCCAAATATGTGGCGAAGAGAGAGGCGAACAATACCGTCTCTCCACCGAGGAAAAACCAAAAACCTAAAAACTTATTTTTCCCTTCGAGGGTTGCTTTTTCTGGCTCTGCCGGGAACGTCTCCGGCGTTAATTTTTCTTCCACATGCATTATGCCCCAGCCCCCTTTTTCTCTGCTTCCATTACTTCTTCTTTAGGAATGTGGAAGCCGTGGTCATCAATAATTGAACGGAAGAACATGGCAACTAGCGTGATCAGTAACCCGATAATACCAACAGGTAATCCCCAACCGTAGTCGTTATGGAATAAGAAGCCTAACGCTGAAATGAATAGACCTAACGACATAACGAACGGCAAAATTGTAGGGTTTGGCATATGAATATCGCCAAGCGGCTCTGCTGGCGTTAAGCCTTTTTTGCCTTCCATCTTTTCAATCCAATATGCATCTAATCCGCGCACAAGTGGCGTTTGCGCAAAGTTGTATTCTGGCAATGGAGAAGGTACCGCCCATTCAAGCGTACGCCCATCTTCCCACGGATCGTTGCCAACGCGTTTTCCTTTTACTGTGGTGATGACAACGTTTGCTAATAACACGATTGTACCTGCTGCCATGAAAAATGCACCGACTGTACTAATCATGTTTCCTGTTTCAAATCCTTGACCAGGTAAGAATGTGAATACGCGACGAGGCATTCCCATTAAGCCAAGGAAATGTTGAATAAAGAATGTTAAATGGAAACCAGTGAAGAACAACCAGAATGTCACTTTTCCTAATTTTTCATCTAACATTTTACCAAACATTTTTGGCCACCAGTAGTGAGCACCTGCTAGTAGCGCGAAAACAACCCCACCGACGATAACGTAGTGGAAGTGCGCAACGACGAAATAGCTATCGTGATATTGATAGTCTGCCGCTGCTGCAGCGTTCATAACCCCTGTAACCCCACCGATAACGAACGATGGAATGAACGCGACGGCATACATCATTGGCGTTGTAAAGCGAATGCTTCCGCCCCACATCGTAAACAACCAGTTGAAAATTTTAATTCCTGTAGGAACGGCAATCGCCATCGTTGCAACTGCAAAGATCGCGTTGGCAATTGGCCCCATACCAACCGTAAACATATGGTGCGCCCACACCATGAAGCCTAAAAATCCGATTAATACTGTCGCAAATACCATCGAAGAGTAACCGAATAAACGTTTACGTGAAAACGTCGCAAAAATTTCTGAGAAAATACCGAACGCTGGCAATACGAGAATGTATACTTCTGGGTGACCGAAAATCCAGAACAAGTGCTCCCAAATGATCGTATTTCCACCAAGCGCTGGATCAAAGAAGTTTCCACCGAACAAGCGATCCATCATCATGAAAATTAAACCGACTGTTAATGGTGGGAACGCGAATAAAATAAGCGCAGATGTGACAAACGTCGCCCATGTAAACATCGGCATGCGCATATATGTCATTCCCGGTGCGCGCATGTTGATAATCGTGACGAGGAAGTTAATTCCACCGATTAACGTTCCTAAACCGGAAATTTGTAAACCTAATACGTAAAAGTCGATCCCGTGTGTTGGTGATGCAAGCGACAACGATGCGTAAGATGTCCAACCCGCATCTGGTGCTCCACCTAAAAACCACGATAAGTTTAAAAACACACCACCGAAGAAAAATAACCAAAAACCGAGCGAATTTAAAAATGGGAACGCAACGTCACGCGCACCGATTTGAATCGGTACAACGGCGTTCATCATCGCAAACACGAGCGGCATCGCCGCAAGGAAAATCATCGTCGTTCCGTGCATCGTTAACACTTCATTGTAGAAGCCCGCACTAATGAAGTCGTTGTTTGGTACGGCGAGCTGAATGCGAATAATCATCGCTTCCAAACCACCGAGCAAGAAAAAAAACCCACCGGCGATTAAGTACAAAATCGCAATCTTTTTATGGTCTACTGTCGTTAAGTAGTCCCAAATGACTGCGCCGACACCTTGTTTTCGAGCTAACGTACTCACAGTTTAACCTCCCTTTATCAATAATCCCCTTACTCAACAGACAATGTCATTAAGTATTTTGTTAATGCTTCTAACTCTTCGTCAGATAATGACGGATATGTTCCTGTCATTTTGTTGCCTGGCTTAATTTTTTCTGGGTCTTTTAACCAAGCTTTTAAGTTTTCTTCATTATGTTCTAAAATACCCGCAATGCGAGAACGATCTGCAAAGTCCGCTAAGTTTGGCGCAAGGCGCGCTTGCTCAGGGCGACCATCGACCGGCGTGACCGCGTGACAGCCAATACAGCTTTTGTTGAAAATTTCTTCTCCCCGTTGCACAACTGGATCTGTTGAAGCAACAGGCTGTGCATTTTTCATTTTTTCTACCCATTGATCAAACTCAGCGCGAGGAATGGCCTTTACTTTAAAGTCCATCAATGCATGGGACGGGCCGCAAAGCTCCGCACATTTTCCGTAAAATAGACGCCCTGCCTCTTCGGCGCGTTTTTCATCAAATGTGAGGAAAAATTGGTTTGTATTATCTGTATTTGTATCCATTTTTCCTCCAGCCGCTGGAATCCAGAACGAGTGCTTGACGTCGGATGCTTTCAAATTGAAATACACGCGTTCACCTGTTGGAACAACTAAGTCTTGACTAGTAATAATGCCATAATCCGGGTACTCAAACTCCCACCAGTACAAGTTCGCACGAACGTTGACGACAACGACGTCGCGTTCTTTTTTGTTCATCGGTTTTACATCCGCAAGCTTAAACGTGTATAAAACCGTTGGAACAGCTAGAATGATTAGTAAAATAATCGGAATAACTGTCCAAATGATTTCAAGCGTATGGCTTCCTTCCACTTGTTTTGGAATTTTGTTTTCCTCCCCTTTACGGCGACGGAAGCGAGTCACAACGTAAAGGAAGATGATTGTTACAACCGCAATGACGATGACCATGATGGCCGTGCTGAGCAGCATAAGGTCGTACTGCATGTCAGCTACTTCTCCTGCTGGTTGAAGCGTCGATAAAAACGGCTTGCCGCAACCAGCTAGCAAAAGCGCCATGGCGGAGATAAGAGAAACCAAGCGCCAATTTCGTAGCCACTTTTTCATAGCCTAATCAAACCCCTCTTTCGATTATGAAGTAAAGTGAAATATATACATTCTTTCTTTACAAAAAGAAAGAATTGTAAACCTCTTTAATCAATTGTTACGATCACCATTGTGACAAACAAAATCGTTAAATAGTTGAGCGAATAAATAAACATCCATTTCGCCCATTTCATATCGTCTTTCATTTTAAAACCAGCTAGTCCGAGCGCTAGCCAACCGACGTTCAACAACGTGGCAATCACTAAAAACGGAACGCCTAATGAAAATAAGTAAAATGGAAGTGGTAAAAGCGCCACGATCCAAACGACGATTTGCCGCTTTGTCACTTCAAATCCGTGAACGACCGGCAACATCGGAATGCCCGCTGCGCGATATTCTTCACATCGCTTCATCGCCAGCGCCAAAAAGTGCGGCGGCTGCCATAAAAACATAAGCAGAAACAAAATAATAGGAACGATATGGAAAGAGTCATCGACCGCCGTCCAACCGATCACAGGCGGAACAGCACCTGAAATGCTCCCGATGACCGTATTGAACGTATTGCTTCGCTTAGACCACATCGTATATAAAAAGACGTACGTCACAACGCCAACTAATCCAATGATGGCGGCGGTGACAGTCGTCATAAGCAAACTGATCGTACCGACCGCGACAAGAAGAATGCCGAACCAGAGTACGCGCTTCGGCTCTACGCTTCCGCTTACCGTCGGACGATTTTTCGTCCGCTCCATTAAGTGATCGATGTCGCGATCAATAAAGTTATTTAATGCGCACGAACCTGCAATGACGAGGGCGGATCCAATAAGCGCGAAAAACACGATATGCAAATTGCTTAAAAATCCTTTTCCGGTAAAATGAAGGGCTAACCAAAGTCCCGTAAATGTCGTAATTAAATTCGAGTTCACGATACCAATTTTTACAACAGCTAATACATCTTTGAACACGCCTGATTGTAGCTTTGTCGGTTTGACATCTTCGACTACATCCGCCATGTGCCACCACTCCTCCCTTATGCCTTTGAAGGCGTTTCCAATCTATACACGATAACGATATGTCGTCTCTGTATATTAAAACACATTTCTTCGTCAATTTGTGAACTTTTTTTGTCTTAATTGTGTCGAATTTGTGTCAAAATGATATTGTTACGATGAGAACATTGAAAAAACACCGCATTTATATTTCTAGCAAACTCCGCACAAATATTCAACCATATTTGCAACGATTGCTATATTGTAAAATAATAAAACTTTGCGCTTTTCGACATTTTCCGCTAATATGAGAGTAGAATTTTTCACACGTATTTCACATTTATTATACAGTTTTTACTAGGCATTTGCTAGATCAAATTTCGCATTAAGGAAGTGAATACATTGCAGCGGCTTTTAAAATGGTTTGCAGTAGCGACAACAATCGGCATGCTTTTCGTCTTAATTGGCGGCGCGCTCGTCACAAAAACAGGCTCAGGCATGGGGTGCGGTCGTTCGTGGCCGCTTTGTCACGGACAGCTCATCCCATCCAACATTACGGTAGAATTGCTTATCGAATTAAGCCACCGTGTTGTCTCTGGCGTCGTTGGATTGATGGTATTGATTTTATCGATTTGGGCTTGGAAAGCGATCGGTCATATTCGTGAAACGAAGTTTTTGGCGATCGTGTCGTTTGTTTTTCTCGTCTTACAAGGGTTGATCGGCGCTGCCGCGGTCGTATGGGGCCAATCGGACGTTGTGCTAGCGCTTCATTTTGGCATTTCGCTCATTTCATTTGCGGCCGTCTTTTTATTGACGTTGTTTATTTTTGAAGTCGATAAAAAATTTGATGCCGCATCCGTCGTGCTTGATCGTACGATGAAATTTCATATTTACGGCATTATTGCGTATTGCTATATCGTCGTATATACAGGCGCGCTCGTGCGCCATAAACAAGCGAGTTTAGCGTGCCCGAGCTGGCCGTTTTGCGCACAAACAAGGTTGTTCCCAACCCAACTACATGAATGGGTGCAAATGGGTCACCGCTTCGCCGCGGGATTATTATTTATTTGGATTTTCATAGCAACGATATATGCGATGAAACGATATAAACAACAGCCAATTATGTATTGGGGCTGGCTGATTGCGTTCGTTCTCGTCACCTGCCAAGTTGTAACAGGAGCGCTCGTCGTCTTTACGGGACTAAATTTATACATCTCTCTAGCCCATGCGTTTTTCATCTCATGTTTGTTCGGTGTGCTTAGCTATTTTGTGCTATTAGCGACGCGCAGTAAAAAAGAGCACGACGTGCCGCAACGGGCGAGCGTCATGCCATCTACCTCTCTAAAATAAAAGAACGAGGCTTGCCTCGTTCTTTTATTTTTCCGCTAATTCAATTAACAAATCGCCCGTTTGAATGGCGTCGCCGCCTTGAACGTAAATGTCTTTTACAACACCTGAAAACGGTGCTTGCACCGTCGTTTCCATTTTCATCGCTTCGGTAATCATGAGATGATCGCCTTTTTTCACTTTTTCCCCTTTTTCAACGAGCACTTTTACAACCGTCCCTGGCATCGTTGCAGCAATATGGTTCGGATTGTTGCGATCGGCTTTCACGCGCGCGACAACTGTTGTTTTAATGCTTTCATCTTTAATGACTATTTCGCGCGGTTGACCGTTTAATTCAAAGTATACAATTCGCGTACCGTCCGCTTGCGGCTGACCGATGGAGACGAGTTTGACGATTAACGTTTTCCCTTTCTCAATTTCAACTTCAATTTCTTCACCAAGGCGCATGCCGTATAAAAACGTCGGCGTATCCAAAACAGATACATCCCCAAACTGCTCAACGGTGCGCGCATATTCAACGAACACTTTCGGATATAGCGCATAAGCGAGCACGTCGTAGTCTGTCACTTCGCGCTGGATGAGATGATACAGTTCTTCCCGTACCTTTTCAAAATCGACAGGCTCTAACAGCTCTCCAGGACGAACAGTAATCGGTTCGCGCCCTTTTAAAATGATGCGCTGCAACGTTTCTGGGAATCCGCCGTGCGGCTGACCGAGATATCCTTCAAACAGTTCAACAACCGAATCAGGGAAGTCAAGCGTGTCCCCGCGTTCGTAAATGTCCTGCTCGGTTAAATTGTTTTGTACCATATATAGCGCCATATCACCGACAACTTTCGATGACGGTGTCACTTTGACAATATCGCCAAATAAATCGTTGACGCGGCGATACATTTCTTTTACTTCGTCCCAGCGGTCTCCTAAACCGACAGCTTTCGCTTGTTGTTGAAGGTTGCTATATTGTCCGCCCGGCATTTCGTGCATATATACTTCCGTATGCGGTGCGTTCATGCCACTTTCAAAGTCAGCATAATATTGGCGCACATCTTCCCAATAGCGCGACAGTTTTTCAAGCGATGCGATATCGACTTCCGGGGCACGTTCCGTTCCTTCTAGCGCATAATAAAGCGTGTTGGCGCTCGGTTGGGACGTTAAACCAGCCATCGAGCTAACCGCAACGTCTACAATATCTACTCCTGCCTCGATCGCTTTGGCGTATGTGTAAATGCCGTTTCCACTCGTGTCGTGCGTATGCAAATGAATCGGAATGTCGACGACTTCTTTTAAAGCGGAAATGAACGTATACGCTGCTTGCGGCTTTAATAGCCCTGCCATGTCTTTAATCGCTAAAATGTGCGCACCTGCTTGTTCAAGCTCTTTCGCTAAGTTTTTATAGTAGTCGAGATTATATTTCGTGCGCGCAGGATCGAAAATATCGCCTGTATAGCAAATGGCTGCCTCCGCCACTTTTCCAGATTGACGTACTGCATCAATGGCAACAGTCATCCCTTTCACCCAGTTTAAACTGTCGAAAATGCGGAATACGTCAATGCCTGCTTCGGCTGATTTCGCCACGAACTCGCGAATGACGTTATCTGGATAGTTTTTATACCCAACGGCATTGGAAGCGCGAAGCAACATTTGAAACAGGACATTCGGAATTTTTTCACGCAATTGAATGAGGCGCTCCCACGGGTCTTCTTTTAAAAAGCGATACGCGACATCAAACGTCGCCCCGCCCCACATTTCCATCGAAAATAGTTGCGACCATAAACGCGCCGTCGGCTCAGCGATGCGCAACAAGTCGTTTGTGCGCACGCGCGTCGCTAAAAGCGATTGATGGGCATCACGAAACGTCGTATCCGTAAGCAATACACGGTTTTGCTCTTTAATCCATCGCACAAGCCCGTCCGCGCCATGTTCATCTAAAATATGTTTCGTCCCTTTCGGCATCGGTTCGATATAGCTCACTTTCGGGATGCGAGGAGGGTCAAAGACCGGCTTTTTCTTTTTTCCGATGCCCGGAAATCCGTTTACAGTTACTGTTCCGATATACGATAACAATTTCGTACCACGGTCTTTTCGTTTTGGGAAAATAAACAGCTCTGGCGTCGTATCAATAAACGATGTATCATATTCCCCTGTTAAAAACTTCGGATGTTGCACGACGTTTTCTAAAAACGGGATGTTCGTTTTAATGCCGCGAATACGAAACTCACGCAAGTTGCGTAACATTTTCGCCGCCGCTTGTTCAAACGTTAACGCCCATGTCGTCACTTTCACTAATAGCGAATCGTAATACGGGGTAATGACTGCTCCTTGAAAACTATTTCCGGTATCTAAGCGAACACCGAAACCACCACCTGAGCGATACGCCATAATTTTCCCTGTATCTGGCATAAAGTTATTTAGCGGATCTTCTGTTGTGACGCGTGACTGAATTGCATATCCGTGAACATGAATGTCTTCTTGCTTCGGAATGCCGACCTTTTCGCTATGTAGCGCATACCCTTCCGCAATTAAAATTTGCGACTGAACGATATCGATACCGGTAATCATTTCGGTAATCGTATGTTCAACTTGAATACGTGGGTTGACTTCAATAAAGTAAAATTCATCGCCAGAAACGAGAAATTCGACCGTTCCTGCGTTCACGTATTGCACGTTTTTCATAAGTTTGACTGCCGCTTCACAAATTTCTTCGCGAAGCTCCTTCGAGAGCGACACGCTCGGTGCGACTTCCACGACTTTTTGATGACGGCGCTGAACGGAACAGTCGCGATCGTATAAATGAACGATGTTGCCGTATGCATCACCTAAAATTTGCACTTCAATATGTTTTGGCTTTTCAATTAATTTTTCGACATACACATCGTCGCTACCGAATGCGGCTTTCGCTTCCGATTTGGCACGCTCATACGCTTCTTTTACTTCCGCTTGCGAGCGAACGATGCGCATGCCGCGACCACCACCGCCTAACGCCGCTTTAATGATCATCGGATAACCGTATGTCTCACCGAAGCGCACGACATCCTCCAAGCTTTGCACAGGGCCATCGCTTCCCGGAATGACCGGAATGCCCGCTTGTTTCGCTTGGTGGCGCGCTTTTACTTTATCGCCAAACATATTTAAATGCTCTTTTCGCGGTCCGATAAAAATGATGCCTTCTTCTTCGCATCGTTTCGCAAATTCGATGTTTTCCGATAAAAATCCGTATCCCGGATGAATTGCATCAACATCATGCATTTTTGCAATTTCGATAATGCCTTCGATATCTAAATACGCTTCAATCGGCTTTTTTCCTTCTCCAACTAAATACGCTTCATCCGCTTTATAACGATGGTACGATCCAGCATCTTCGCGCGAGTAAATGGCAACGGTGCGAATGCCAAGCTCGTTGCACGCACGAAAGACGCGAATCGCAATTTCGCCACGGTTAGCGACAAGTACTTTTTCAATACGCCTCATGTGCAATCCTCCCCCTATTCTTTATATAAAAACTATAACGAATTTTCTGTATTTGTAAATAGGATTACGAAAAAGAAACGTGATTTTTTTGAATATTGTTTTGTTTTTCTGTTTTATATTTTTCGTAGTTTGCGACAGCAGAAATGTTGGCAAGCACTCCCACAGACATCATAAGTAAAACGAGCGAAGAACCGCCGTAGCTCACAAATGGGAGCGTGACCCCTGTAATTGGAATAATGCCCGTTAACCCTCCAAGGTTGACGAACGCTTGAAAGCCAATCATCGTTGCGATGCCAATGGCTAATAAACTGCCAAATGCATCGTGACATTTTCTCGCAATAACAAAACCACGCAAGACGATGAACGACAATAAAAGAAGGACGAACGAAACACCAAATAACCCAAGCTCTTCCGCGATGACCGCCATAATGAAGTCGGTGTGTGCCTCTGGTAAATAGCCGTACTTTTGAATGCTTTGTCCAAGTCCAAGCCCTTTTAATCCTCCATTTCCGATCGCAATATACGAGTTGGTCAGTTGGTATCCTTCATCATCTGCATACTTAAACGGATGTAAAAAGCCGTCGATGCGTGATAGTCGCTCTTTTGTAAATACTCGATCGTATATAAACGGACCAGAAATGAGTGCAACGAGTCCAACGATCAAACTGAACAATAAAAACTGTTTCATTAACAGCCGTTTGCTTGCCGCAGAAGAAAAGATGATCGCCACGCAAATGACTCCGATAATCACCATCGTTCCAACGTCCGGCTGTAAAAAAATAAGCAAGCAAATAAACAGCATGTAATAAATCGGAAAAAGCACCTCTTGCGGCGATGTTTGTAGCTTTTTTTGTTTGTTTGCAAGCACCCCGCTTAAATATACAATTAAGCCAATTTTTGCAAACTCTGCGGGCTGAACGTTAACCGGACCGAGCTTAATCCAACTTGTCGCATTGTTCACTGTATGTCCAAGTAAAAGAACGTAAATGAGCGGCAAAGGCATAACGAAAAAAATGAATTGCAAAAACTTTTTGCGCGCATAATGTTTATACGGAACAAATGCAGTCAATAAAAAAACGACGACACCAATCATCCACGCCCATGTTTGTTTTTTGAAAAAATAATCGCTCGTTGTATGAAAGCGGACGACTGCAGTAATCATGCTCGCGCTATATACCATGACAAGCCCGAACAACGATAATAACAGCACCGAGATGATTAATGGATAATCATGATACTTCAAAAACGTTTTCAAGCGCATCTGCTCCATCTTCCTTTTCTCTTTCTTACTTGCATTGTACTACAAAACAGAAAAAACCCAAACGAAATTCGTTTGAGTTTTTGTCATTTTTTCTTCTTTTTCGTGCACGCTTCATGCAATGCCGAAAGCTCCCGCTCAAGTCGGTCTAAAATCGCCTTCCCGTCTTTTTCATCGACAAGCCCTAAGCGGACCGCAAAGTCAATTTCACGGGATAGCCCGAACATTTGCGTATCTAGCACTTCTTCATATAGCGGACATTGCGGCATCGTTAAATGATCCATTTGCACTTGAATCAGCTTCACAATTTTCTCCGCATCCGCTTGCAATAACGAATAGGCTCTTTCTCGAAAGTTTATCGCCACTTCAGGCGTCACGTTGACCCCTCCGTTCCGTACGTTCCTGTCTTTTCATCTTATCGTGAATACGAGAAAAATGCAAGCATCACGCCTCGGACGATTCGTTTTACAAATAAGCGCTTCCATCATATAATGGAAACGAGATAGGGGGAATAAAAATGATCATGATCATCAAAGGGAACGTTAAGTTTACGATTACACTCGACCCGAGCGTGTGGATTTTTGACGATCGCAAAGTAGATGTACATACTTATTTTACACGCCATCCAGAAATAGAACAACGAGAAGACAGCGACGACATTCAAAAAATTTCAGCATATTGGGATCGCGAAATTCAAGAAGGAGCTGTGTCCCCTCCAACGTTGCAAACAGAAAAGCAATTTGAAAAAGAAAAAATATTAACAGGCACGTTCGGCATGCCGTTCGCCCCGTTTTTGCGCAACGCGGAACCGAACGACGATGCAACACGTGTCACTATCGTCACAGAAAACGGTGATACGACGATCCCACTTACGGAAGCATATGAGCTGTTATTATGTTTTGCAAAAGAAGGCAAACCACTCAAAGAAGATGGACCTGTCCATATTTATTTCGGCGACGGCTCTAATCGCGACAATCCGATCACACACGTGCGGGCGTTTATCGTCGAGTGAAAAGAGGCGCTTCGCCTCTTTTCTTATAAAAGATCGGCAGCAAGCTGCGCCAGCGACGAGCGCTCCCCTTTAATTAACCGCACGTGCCCAGCCACTTTTTGTTCTTTAAATTTCTCGACGACGTATGTGAGTCCGTTATTATATTCATCTAAATACGGATGATCAATTTGGGCAGGATCACCCATTAATACAATTTTACTTCGTTCCCCGACGCGCGTTAAAATTGTTTTCACTTCATGTTTCGTTAAGTTTTGTGCCTCATCAATAATAATAAACTGCTCTGGAATGCTTCTGCCGCGTATATACGTAAGCGCCTCGACTTCAATCGACCCCATGCCTGATAAAATCGCATCAAGCTCACCCGGCTTTTTCGTATCAAATAAAAAATGTAAGTTATCAAAAATCGGTTGCATCCACGGGCGTAATTTCTCTTGTTTTTCCCCCGGCAAATAGCCGATATCTTTTCCAACCGGTACAATCGGGCGGGCGACAAGCAGCTTTTTATATAGCCGTAAATCTTCCGTCTGCATCAATCCTGCCGCTAACGCCAGCAACGTCTTTCCTGTTCCTGCTTTTCCGATGAGCGTCACGAGCGGAATGTCGGTGCGAAGCAACAGTTCACATGCCATCGTTTGTTGCACGTTGCGCGGACGAATGCCCCAAATGTGATCGTAATGAAAGATGAGTTTGCGCACTTTTTTCCCGGTATGATCAACCATACCAAGCGCTGATGACGAACCGCCAAGCGCATCTTTCATAATAATAAACTGATTCGGATAAAACGGGTGGTTTGTAATTTCCGCTAGCACAAGCTCACCTTTTTCATAAAAGCGCGCCAAATGTTCTGGACTTATGTACAAATCTAAAAAGCCGGTGTAAATATGGTCAATTTCCACGACGCGGTCGCTTAAAAAATCTTCCGCCTCAAGCCCAATCGCATCAGCTTTGACGCGCACGAGCGCATCTTTGCTCACTAAAATGACCGGACGTCCATTTTCTTTCGTTTGTTCTTCCAACGATAAATTTTTCGCCACAGCTAAAATGCGATTATCATTCGTTTTTTCTACAAAAATTTCTTGGAGTTGCTGAAAGGAGCGATGGTTTAATTCAATGCGCAACACCCCACCGTTATCAAGCGGGATTTTTTCATGCAATTTTCCGTTTTTCCTTAAGTTATCAATAATTTTCGACACTTGTCGAGCGTTTCTCCCTACTTCGTCCATATATCGCTTTTTTGAGTCCACTTCTTCTAACACGACAGCCGGGATGACAACTTCATTATCTTGAAAGGAAAAAATGGAATACGGATCTTGTAACAATACGTTTGTATCTAATACGTATATTTTTTTGCTCACGCTTTTTCCCCCTTGACGACCGTCGTTGGACGGGATTGTTGTTTATATATATGAACGGGCGTATAAAGATAGAAGAAGTTTTGCAAAATAAAGTTAAAGACGAAAAGGGGTGGAACGATTGAAATATATCTTCATCTTCATGTTGCTTTTTATAAGCGCCTGCGGACAACAAGCACAGCCGAAAGATCGCGATTCGCTCATTCATGTGAAAAATACGACAAATGAAAAAATCGTCAATAAATCAGGACAACAAATTGCCCGTCATCTCGCCCATCTTGCGAGCAGCGTTCCGAATGTCAACGATGCGACCGTATTAGTTGTCGGGAAATATGCGTTAGTCGGCATCGACGTCAACGCTAAACTCGATCCGTCGCGGGTGGGGACGGTGAAATATTCTGTCGTGGAGAGCTTACAAAAAGATCCGTACGGGGCGAATGCGATCGTCATCGCTGATGCGGATTTGAATACGAGGTTAAAAGCCATTCAAAAACAAGTGGAGAAAGGAAAGCCGATTCAAGGATTTATGGATGAACTCGCCGCCATCGTCGGACGGGTCATGCCTGAAATTCCGAGCGACTTTCTTCAAACGAAAAATCCGCGCTCAACACGACAAAACGACAAGCAGCTAAACGATGGTGAACAACAGCAACTCGAAAACGAACAACAAAAACAATCAAACGACCATATGAAATAAGCCGAGCGTATTGCTCGGCTTATGCTTGTTTTAATGCGCTCATCACTTGTTGATCAAGTTTCGCTGCAGCTTGTGCATCATACGTTTTTTCGTATTTCGGTTCGACGGAAATTTTTGCTCCGTAAAACATGACATCGCGCACTTCTTCAATATCGACTTGAACCGCGGCAAGCTTCAACGGAACATTTTCTAATTTTTCAACTTTCACGTGCGCTTTTCCGCTAATGGAGTACGTCGATTCGTTGGCGATTAAAACGATCGAAATCGCTGGATTCGCTTTCACGTTCGCAACGATGCGGGAACGTTGATCGACCGCAAAATATACTTTGTCAGGGGCAGGCGCATACACCCATGAAATCGCACTTGCATTTGGTGCACCTGTTTCGTGGTCAATCGTACATACAATGACATATCGTTCTTTTTGTAACGACTGGAACAACGGTTCAATTAATGTTGGCTCTACCGCATTTGGCATATGTATCCCTCCTTATTTTTATCATACCTTTTTTTCACACAGTTTCAAACAATATGATATACTAATTTTCAAGAAAAGCGCAAAGCGCCCAAATTTCGCCTAAAGGCAGCCCGCTTCCTGCGGGCAACGGCGAAATGTCGCCATCCTTGGCTCCGCGAAGATCGCACGAGCCCCACCGAGGAGGCTTAGCCGCTGAAAGAAGGGGCGGAGCGACTCGAGCCGATGGCGCTTGGAGCTAGACAGCTCCCTAAATCTGAAATTTTTAAAAAAACATGTGAGGTTTGACGATGAGAGTACGATGCATTCTTTGTGAAAAAATAGATACGTTAAACGATGAAACGTTGCTTGCAAAACGATTGCGCAATCGCCCGATTCATACGTATATGTGTGAAACGTGCCATGAGCGCATTGCGCAAAAAACGAAAGAACGGCTTGCAACGGGCAAATTTCGCTTTTTCCGCACGAGCAAACATGAAACAGAATGGTAAGAAAAGCGCCCTGCACGAAGCGTGGGCGCTTATTCGTAATTGACATATTTTTCAGGTTCGCGATTAATTTGATCGAGCATCGTTTCAACGAGCTCGGCTGGAAAGCGAAACGTGCGTGATTCGTTGTTTACAGTGAACGCGACCGTATAGACGTCATCTTCTTTTGTATATGTGATTTGCTCAATCGCATGATCTTCACGCAACAAATCAGAAAAAAATTGTTCCGTCTCTTGTGCTGCCGTATCGTCTGGGCGCGCCTGCGCAACCACTTTAATTGTCAGCCAATTGTATACCGCATCTTGTAATTTCACGCATTTTCCCCCTCGCGACGAAGACGCCATTTATAAATGATTAATACGACGGCAGCGACAAGCAATCCTTCCGCCACAGGTAAAAAGACAGCAAAAAACGTTAAAATCGTACAGCCGAGCACAAGTAGCGTATAAATGACGACGTTTTTTAACATCGGTAATTTACGCGCAAAGCCGAGACGATACACAATGATCGCTAACACGACGATCGTCGCGTACAACAACCACATCCCTGTTATCGGCTGTTCGTGCACGTTGTATAGCGAAGCGAAAAATGACAGGCGACCGATCACATCCATGACGACTTCCCCCTATTTCTTTTGCTCAGCGAGTTTTTTCTTTTTCGCAATTTTTTCGCGTTCGTTTTTATCTAATATTTTTTTGCGCAAGCGAATCGATTGTGGCGTCACTTCGCAATATTCGTCGTCGTTTAAATATTCGAGCGCTTCTTCTAACGTCATGAGACGCGGTTTTTTCATCGTCACCGTTTGTTCTTTTGTCGATGAGCGAACGTTTGTCACATGTTTCATTTTGCATACGTTCACGACTAAATCGTTGTCGCGGCTATGTTCGCCAACGATCATCCCTTCATACACTTCCGTTCCCGGCTCGATGAAAATAACGCCGCGGTCTTCGACTTGCATAATGCCATAAGCCGTCGCTTTTCCTGTCTCCATCGAAATGAGCACCCCTTGATGTCTGCCGCCAATTTGCCCTTGGATGACAGGTTGATAGCTGTCGAACGAATGGTTTAAAATACCGTATCCGCGCGTAAGCGACATAAATTCCGTCCGATAGCCGATTAATCCGCGCGCAGGCACGAGGAAAATAAGGCGCACTTGCCCGTTTCCGTTATTGATCATATCGATCATTTCCCCTTTGCGCGCCCCAAGCGACTCCATAATCGCCCCTGTATATTCTTCTGGAATGTCAATTTGCACACGCTCAACTGGCTCGCACATGACGCCATCGATTTCTTTCATAATGACTTCTGGCTTTGATACTTGCAGTTCAAAACCTTCACGGCGCATATTTTCAATTAAAATCGATAAATGAAGCTCCCCACGACCTGACACGATCCATGCATCTGGCGAATCGGTCGGCTCAACGCGAAGCGAGACGTCTGTTTCTAACTGTAAACGAAGACGTTCTTCAATTTTTCTTGCGGTCACATGTTTTCCTTCTCGTCCTGCAAACGGGCTATTGTTCACAAGAAACGTCATTTGTAACGTCGGTTCGTCAATGCGAAGCGGAGGCAATGCTTCTTGCGCGTCAAGCGGACATACTGTTTCACCTACGTTAATATCTTCCATGCCGGAAACAGCCACTAAATCGCCCGCTTTCGCTTCTTCAATTTCGATGCGTTTTAATCCGAGGAAGCCAAACAGTTTTGTGACGCGAAACGTTTTCACAGAGCCGTCTAGCTTCATAAGGGCGACTTGTTGTCCCACTTGCATGCGCCCGCGGAAAATACGGCCGATTCCAATGCGACCGACGTAATCGTTATAGTCGAGAAGGGCGACTTGAAATTGAAGCGGCTCATCGCTATTGTCGATTGGAGCCGGAATATGCTCAATAATCGTTTCAAATAGCGCCGTCATGTCGGCGTCTTGTTTGTCTGCATCTAAACTTGCCGTTCCGTTAATCGCTGAAGCGTACACGACCGGAAACTCAAGCTGGTCTTCTGATGCCCCGAGCTCAATAAATAAATCGATCACTTCATCGACGACTTCGTGTGGGCGCGCAAATTCGCGGTCAATTTTATTAACGACAACAATCGGCGTTAAGTTTTGTTCTAACGCTTTTTTTAACACGAAGCGCGTTTGTGGCATACATCCTTCGTACGCATCGACGACGAGCAACACCCCATCAACGAGCCGCATAATGCGTTCGACTTCTCCACCGAAGTCGGCATGTCCCGGCGTATCTAAAATGTTAATGCGCGTGCCTTTGTATTGAATGGCTGTATTTTTTGCTAAAATCGTAATGCCTCGTTCACGCTCTAAATCGTTGCGATCAAGCGCCCGTTCTTCCACTTGTTCGTTCGCCCGAAACGTGCCGGATTGGCGAAGCAATTGGTCGACTAACGTCGTTTTTCCGTGGTCAACGTGCGCAATAATCGCGATGTTGCGAATATCGTTTCTCAATGGTTTCAACTCCTATTTTTCAACATTGCGCGTCTATTATAGCACAAACATAGTAGAAAAGCGGAATGTTTTGTTGTAATCTAAAGGAAAGAGGAGGAAAACATATGAATAAATTTCAACCGCTTTTTTTTATAATGGCGCTACTTGCGACGATAACGTTAATAGGCACCGGCATTGCGATCGCTTATCGACATGTGCCAGCGATCGTCGGTTCTCTTATTGCCTTTTTTGGCGTGATGGGGCTTAGTTTTTCACTAAAAAAAAGAAAAAGCGCTAACGAGCGATAGTTAGCGCTTGATCATCGCAAGTATTTCTTCATGCAATCCCGGTTTTGAAACAAACACCGAGCTTTTTTCGATCATATTGAGCGGCTCACCGTACAAATTTGTCACCACACCGCCTACTTCTTCAACAATAACCATCCCACCAGCAATATCCCACGGCGACAACCGAAGCGTAATGTACGCATCTAGTTTACCTGATGCGATGTACGCCATCTCAAGTGCCGCAGAACCGTATGAACGCGTGCCGCGCGCTTTTTTCACAAGCGGGGCTAGCACATGTGGGTCGATGCGGCGGTTTTCTGTCACCCACGTTGCATTTAGCGAAATGATTGAACGTTCAAGCGTCGTTTTCTCAAGTGGTGGAAGCGGCGTGCCGTTTAAAAACGCCCCTTTTCCTTTTTGGGCGTAATATAGCTCGTCAAACGCCACATCATATATGTAGCCAAGCATGCCGACACCGTCTTGAAACACCCCGACAGAAATCGCAAAATGGCGCTGTTGATGAATAAAATTCATCGTCCCGTCAATTGGGTCGATAATCCAAACGATACCATCTAGCGCTTGTAATTCATCGCCGAGCCCTTCTTCTCCTAAAATGCGATGCGTCGGATACGTTCGGCGAATGCGTTCAATAAAAAATTGTTCAATTTCGCGATCGACGTTTGTTACTAAATCGGACGGGCTTGATTTCGTTTCGATTTTTAGTTTCGTTTGAAACGCATCGCGTATGCGTTCCCCTGCTTCGCGAATCCAATGCTGCATATGTTGATCAATTTCGTTCCACATAAAAAACCTCCTGCATATATTTATGTAGAAAAGGCGGCGTTTGCCGCCTTTCAGTTCGACAGACGAATAAGTTCTTGGCGCAGTCTTTCGAGTTTTCGTTTACATTCATTTTTTTTCGCTTCATTATTTTCTAACATCGCTTCATAAAGGGTGGCTAGTTCATAATCAACTTCGAGCTTTAATACTTTTATTCGGCGTTCTCCATCCATTTTTCTAAATCCATCGGCTGTTTTTCTCACATTTGTGCACCCCTTCCGCTCTTATTTTTTCTGAAAATTCTTTTTTATATACTATGTAGCGAAAGGGGGATATGCAACTTTACATTTTCACAATCTCTCCGTTGGACAACTCTTTTCCTTTTTTAACTGTTTGGTAAGAGGAATAGCCGCTTACTTTTTCAAATTCATCGCATAGTTTTCGCTCTTCCGCTTTGCTTGGAACGATTTGTTTAAAGCGGCGATATAAGTTCATGAATTGCTCTCGTTCAATCCCTTGTTCGTACGCTTGTTCAACGCCTTCGTAAAATTTAATAACGTCGATGATTTCTTCGGTTGACCAACTGTAATCAATCGGATAAGCATATTTCATGATGTTCACCTTTCTTTGTTTGCTGTTTCGTTTTAGTTTGCCCAACGGGTGCGAATTTGTTCCGCCTCGTTTATCATGCGCGCAAAAAGTTCGCTAACGGTCGGCACGTCGTGAATAAGTCCGATCACTTGCCCCGCCCATGCAAATCCTTCTTCTGTATGACCGTCGTAAATAAATCGTTTGTTCGCTTTTCCGCTAATGTACTCTTTTAGTTGTTCGTATCCTTTTCCTTCTTGTTCAAACTGTAAAATTTTTTCTGTCCATTCGTTCAACAAAGCGCGCGCAGGGGCACCGAGCGATCGTTTAATGACGACGGTGTCGCTTTCGGAGCGCTCGACAAGCATTTGTTTATACACAGGATGGGCATGAATGCACTCTTTTGTCGCAATAAAGCGCGTGCCCATTTCAATTCCTTCCGCTCCAAGCGCAAGGGCAGCCATCAGCCCGCGCCCGTCGCCAATGCCACCTGACGCGATGACAGGAATCGATACGGAATCGACGACGCGCGGCACTAGGACAAACGTTCCGATATCGTGCTTGCCGAGATGTCCGCCTCCTTCTTGACCGACGACCATAACAGCATCTGCGCCGAGTTCCTCCGCTTTCACCGCTTGTCGCACCGCCGCCACGAGCACAAGTTTTTTCACCGGCACGCCTTGTAACTGCTCAAAAATCGGAGCAGGGTTTCCACCTGTCATCGAAATGACCGGCACGTTTTCTTCAATCGCTACTTCAAGCATGTGCGCAAACGGACGCCCATGTTGTCCGATCGCAAAATTCACACCAAACGGTTTGTCCGTTTTTTCGCGCACTTTTTTAATTTCTTCTCGCAGCTCATCAGGTGTCTCAAGCGACATCGCCGTAATTTGCCCTAGTCCCCCAGCATTCGACACCGCCGCCGCTAAATCGGCATATGCTAAATACGCAAGCCCCCCTTGAATAATCGGATAACGAATGCCTAACAACTCCGTTACTCTCGTGTTCCAGTTCACACATCATTCCCCCTTTACTTTTTATCATTCTTCACTTATAAAGAAAAGTCCTTCACAAACAATAAATGAAGAAATATGCAATCGTTTTGATTTTTAAGCAAAAAAACCATCTTTGCAAACGTATAAAGAAGTGCTATAATTCACTTTGTTTTATGTAAATCCAAGTTAAAGAGGTGTACAGCGAAATTGTCACAGTATGAAACACCGTTATTTACCGGACTGTTAGAGCATATAAAGAAAAATCCGATTCAATTTCATATTCCTGGCCATAAAAAAGGAGCAGGCATGGACGAGCAGTTTCGCTCCTTTATTGGAGAAAATGCGTTAGCGATCGATTTAATTAATATCGGTCCGCTTGATGATTTACATCAGCCAAAAGGAATGATTAAACGCGCGCAAGAACTTGCGGCAGAAGCGTTTGGAGCGGACTATACGTTTTTCTCCGTTCAAGGAACGAGCGGAGCGATTATGACGATGGTCATGTCCGTCGTAGGACCTGGGGATAAAATTATCGTCCCACGAAACGTCCATAAGTCTGTCATGTCAGCGATCGTTTTCTCAGGAGCGACACCGATTTTCGTCCATCCTGAAATTGATAAAGAGCTTGGCATTTCACACGGCATTACGCCAGAAGCGGTAGAAGCGGCATTAAAGCAACATCCCGACGCCAAAGGGGTGCTCGTCATTAACCCGACGTACTTCGGCATTGCTGGCGACTTAAAGCGCATCGTTGACATTGCGCACGCATACGGCGTTCCTGTTCTTGTTGACGAGGCGCACGGTGTGCACATTCACTTTCATGAAGATTTGCCGCTATCAGCAATGCAAGCAGGGGCAGATATGGCAGCGACGAGCGTGCATAAACTAGGCGGGTCGATGACGCAAAGCTCCATTTTAAACGTGAAAGAAGGGCTTGTGTCGGCAAAGCGAGTGCAAGCGATTTTAAGCATGTTAACGACGACATCAACATCTTACTTATTGCTCGCTTCGCTTGATGTGGCGCGCAAACGGCTTGCGACAGAAGGACATGAGCTTGCGGAACAAGCGATTCGCCTGGCAAATGAAACGCGGAAGCAAATTAACGATATCGACTATTTATATTGCGTCGGAAAAGAAATTCTCGGGACAGAAGCAACGTTTGATTACGATCCGACAAAGCTCATTATTTCAGTCAAAGAGCTTGGACTCACTGGCTACGACGTGGAAAAATGGCTTCGTGAACGCTACAATATTGAAGTCGAATTGTCGGATTTATATAACATTTTATGTATTATTACACCGGGCGATACGGAGCAGGAAACGAACGTATTAGTTGATGCGCTTCGTCATTTATCGAATGAATTTCGCCATCAAGCGGAAGTCGGGAAAAAAGCGGAAGTGATTTTACCAGATATTCCTGTGCTTGCGCTCACCCCGCGCGATGCGTTTTATGCAGAAACGGAAGTCGTGCCGTTTGATGAATCGGCAGGGCGCATTATCGCGGAGTTTGTGATGGTATATCCACCTGGCATCCCGATTTTTATTCCGGGTGAAATTATTACGGAAGAAAATTTAAATTACATTCGCAAAAATATCGAAGTCGGCTTGCCTGTTCAAGGTCCAGAAGACGATACGTTGCGAACGTTGCGCGTCATTAAAGAACATCAGAAATGAAAAAAGCGGAGCTCGTGTGGAGTTCCGCTTTTTTCATCAATAAAAAGAGACCGGCTATGCCGATCCCTTCCCTCTATATATGTCTCCTCATCCCCCAAAAGCTCGTTCCGTTCTATATGTTATTCCTCGTCTTCACAATCGCATGTGCAACATTGACCGTACAATACCGTTACTTTTTCATCTTCAAAATGATCGATTGTCGCATTGCATGTTTGGCATACAATTGTACCCATCCCCGATAACCCCTTTTCCTTTGAAATGTTTGAAAACGTTTTACTGATTTCATAATAATATGTCACATTTGTTTTGTCAATAGGAATTAGTATGACATATTTAAACAAAAAAAAGAGACGTAATTCACGCCTCTTACTCATATTGTTCAGCATAAGGTGTCGTTGGTAAAATGTCTGAGAAAAATTCCGCTAAATCTTCAGCTTGTTCTTTCGTGTCAATACGGAACGTACGTTGTAAATAGTCGTGGTCTTCGATGTCTTTCGGGTCGAGGAGAGCGGAGCGGCCTGTTTGCATACAGATGACAAGTGGTTTGCCAAAAAACATATTCGTATAAACGATGCCGAAATCGTAACGGACGTCTTTTGTCGTAAAGCCGACAAACCTCACTTTTACTTTTTCATGCTCATCATACAATTTTTCAAACATCTTATTCCCTCCTTCTTGTATATTAAACTTTATTATATCGTACCATTCATATTTTCGCAATTATTTGTTTTTTCATATATATTCATGATACAATGAAAGTGATTTCAACATGTTTGAGGTGAACAAAATGGCTCATACAGCTACAATTGAACTTGTCCCTGCATCAACGTGGGAGACGGTGACGTTAGAACAATGCAAACAACTGCTCGAACAATTTCGCGACATCGCGCGCAAAACGGGCGAACAGCTCGCTTGGGACTACGCGGAATCCGCTTTCCCGTATGACATCGTCATGAAAGAAGACCGCATTTTGTTAGTTGGAAAAAATGACCGCTATCATATGATTGAATGTCGCGTGCATGAGCGTGCGGTCGAGTTTGTCTTGCCAAAACAAGCGACGCATGGCGATAAAGGAAAAGCGAATGAACTATGTAAATTTTTCGCTAAACGAATGGCAGGGAAACTGCATTTATTTAACGGGCGAGTGATGTATTATTACAAACGATAATCCCAAAAAAGCTGACGACAAACGAAATAGACGGCAATCGTTAATAAGGTTGTCCAACATGCGCGCTTTTTCGTTAAACGAAACCGAAGCGCAAGCAAAAAAGCAACATACATAAACATGACAAACAACAACGCTTTAAAAATAAAATGATCGTGGGCCGATCTCCATTCAACAAGTGAAAATAAGCTCCAAATAAGTAATTGAAGTAAAAAGACGATATACATGTTCATACACCCCTTATGAACATCATATGATCGTCTCAAAAAAATCATGAAAAAAGAGGACGGCGAAGCCATCCTCTTTTTATTTGTTAATAATATGAATTGGGCTACCGAGCGCCACTTCTGCCGCTTCCATTGTAATTTCTCCAAGCGTTGGATGCGCATGAATCGTCATCGCAATATCTTCAGCTGTCATGCCTGCTTCGATCGCTAAGCCAAGCTCTGCGATCATATCCGATGCGTTCGGACCGACGATTTGTGCACCGATAATGACGCCATCGTCTTTCGTTAAGACGAGTTTTAAGAAGCCGTCTGTTTCGTTTAATGCAAGGGCACGGCCGTTTGCACCGAACGGGAATTTTGCGGTAATGACGTCAATGCCTTCTTCGATCGCTTGTTTTTCAAAGTAACCGACAGACGCGCATTCAGGGTCAGAGAAGACGACAGCTGGAATCGCTAAGTAGTCAATTTCAGACGGATGACCAGCGATCGCTTCTGCAGCAATTTTTCCTTCGTATGACGCTTTATGCGCAAGCGGTGGACCTGCAACAACGTCACCGATCGCGTAAATGTTTGGTACGCTCGTGCGGCATTGCTTGTCGATTTCAATTAATCCACGTTCTGTCATTTTGATGCCAATTTGTTCAAGTCCCATTTCTTCTGTGTTCGGACGGCGACCAACTGTGACAAGCACGTATTCGGCATCAATTGTTTTCGTTTCGCCGTTTACTTCAAATGTTACCGTTACGCCGTCTTCACGCTCTTCGACACCTTTTGCAAGCGCGTTTGTAAAGACGTCTACTCCTTTTTTCTTTAAGCGACGACGAACGACAGCGCTCATTTGTTTTTCGAAGCCAGATAAAATTTCATCTGCGCCTTCTAAGATCGTAATTTTCGTTCCGAAGTTTGCGTATGCTGTTCCTAATTCTGTACCGATGTAACCGCCGCCGATGACGACCATCGATTTTGGAATGTCAGGTAAGTTTAATGCGCCTGTCGAGTCAAGCACACGCTTTGAAAATTTAAACGTTGGCAACTCGATTGGACGAGAACCTGTTGCGATAATGGCGTTTTTAAATTTGTACGTTTGCGCGCTATTTTCTGTCATGACGCGAACGGTATTTTCGTCCACGAAATACGCTTCGCCGCGCACAATGTCGACTTTATTTCCTTTTAATAATCCTTCGACGCCACCCGTTAATTTTTTCACGACGCCAGCTTTCCATTCTTGCACTTTTGAAAAGTCGACTTTTACGTTTTCTGCAAAAATACCCATATCTTGTGAATGTGTTGCAATTTCGTAACGATGACCGGCAGAGATGAGCGCTTTCGATGGAATACATCCAACGTTTAAGCACACTCCACCAAGGTTTCCTTTTTCAACGATCGTTACTTTTTGGCCGAGTTGCGCCGCACGAATCGCTGCGACGTAACCGCCGGGACCTGCACCGACGACGAGAGTTTCTGTTTCAATTGCGAAATCGCCTACTACCATCGCATTACGCCTCCATTAATAATAATTCAGGATCGTTTAATAAACGTTTAATGTGATTTAACGCATTTTGTGCAGTTGCACCGTCGATCATGCGGTGGTCGAAGCTTAACGACAACGCTAATACTGGAGCGATAACAATTTCACCATCGCGCACGATCGGTTTTTCTGAAATGCGGCCGATACCTAAAATCGCTACTTCTGGATGGTTAATAACTGGTGTAAACCATTGACCGCCTGCTGAACCGATGTTTGTAATTGTGCATGTTGCACCTTTCATTTCGTTTGGCATTAATTTGCCTTCGCGCGCTTTTGTTGCAAGCTCGTTAATTTCTTTGGCGATCGCAAAAATTGATTTGCGGTCGGCATGTTTCACAACCGGAACGAGCAAGCCTTTATCTGTGTCCGCTGCAATTCCGATGTTGTAGTAATGTTTATGAACGATTTCTTCTGTCGCATCATCGATGGATGTGTTGAGCGCTGGATATTCGCGAAGCGCAGACGTTAACGCTTTAACGACATACGGTAAGAACGTTAACTTAATGCCTTTTTGCGCTGCTACATCTTTAAATTTCTTACGATGCGCAACAAGTTTTGTCACATCGACTTCGTCCATTAATGTAACGTGTGGTGCGGTATGTTTCGAGTTCACCATCGCTTTGGCGATCGCGCGACGAATACCGCTCATTTTCTCGCGTGTTTCTGGGAACTCGCCTTCAAGAACAACTGGTTGTGGTGTTGGTGCTGCTTTTTGTTCTTGTGCTGGCGCAACTGTTTCCGCTTGTGGTGCTTTCGTTTCTGGTTGTGGCGCTGCACCGCCTGCCAAGTACGCATCGATATCTTGTTTTAATACGCGACCGTTTTTGCCTGTTCCTTGTACGAGGTGAATGTCGACACCTTTTTCACGCGCATATTTACGCACAGATGGCATCGCGATGACGCGTTTTTTCGGTTGCGCTTGAGCTGGTTGCTCTTGTTTTACTTCTTCTTTCTTTTCTTCTACTTTTGGCTCATCGCCATGATCGCCTTTAAATTTTAAGTTTTCGTATCCTGGCGCATCAAATTTAATTAACGTTTGACCGACCGTCGCAACTGTTCCTTCGCTCACTAAAATTTCTAATACTTTCCCTTTAACTGGAGATGGAATTTCGACAACTGCTTTATCGTTTTGCACTTCGCAAAGTACGTCGTCTTCGTTTACTTCATCGCCCGGTTTCACAAACCATTTGACAATTTCACCTTCGTGAATTCCTTCACCGATATCCGGTAATTTAAATTCAAATGCCATGGATCTCAACCTCCTATTTCTTAAATGGGGAGGGGAACGCCCCCTCCATTAAAACGTCATTACTTTTTTCACCGTTTCAATCACATCTTTAAAGTTTGGCAACCAGACTGGCTCTGCTTGCGAGAACGGATATACTGTATCTGGTGCCGCAACGCGCAACACTGGCGCTTCAAGGCTAAGAATTGCACGTTCGTTAATTTCTGCTACAACGTTCGCGGCAATGCCTGCTTGCTTTTGCGCTTCTTGTACAACAACCGCACGACCTGTTTTTTCGACAGATGCGATAATCGTTTCAATGTCTAGCGGTTGAACTGTGCGCAAGTCAATAACTTCAACAGAGATGCCTTCTTTTTCAAGTTCTGCTGCCGCTTTTAACGACTCGTGTACCATCGCACCGTATGTGATGACAGATACGTCTGTTCCTTCACGTTTAATGTCTGCTTTTCCGATCGGAATTGTATATTCGCCTTCTGGTACTTCTTGACGGAACGAGCGGTACAATTTCATATGCTCTAAGAAAATGACAGGGTCGTTGTCGCGAATCGCTGAAATGAGTAAGCCTTTCGCATCGTATGGTGTCGATGGGATGACAACTTTTAATCCTGGTTGTTGTGCGACAAGCCCTTCTAAGCTATCAGCATGCAATTCTGGCGTATGTACGCCGCCACCGAATGGCGAGCGAACCGTAATTGGCGCATGGAAGCGGCCGCCAGAACGATAGCGCATGCGCGCCATTTGACCAGAAATGGAATCCATCACTTCATAGACGAATCCGAAAAATTGAATTTCAGGCACAGGGCGGAATCCTTGCAACGCTAAACCGATCGCTAAACCGCCGATTCCTGATTCTGCAAGCGGTGTGTCGAATACGCGATCTTCGCCAAACTCCGCTTGCAATCCTTCTGTCGCGCGGAATACCCCGCCGTTTACACCGACGTCTTCACCGAACACAAGAACGTTCGGGTCTTTGCGCATTTCTACGCGCAACGCATCCGTGATTGCTTGAATCATTGTCATTTGCGCCATGGCTTATTTCGACTCCTTTTCTTTGTAGATTTCGTATTGTTCTTTTAAGAACGCTGGCATGTCTTCGTACATGATCGACATTAAGTCTGTTACTTTTTGTTTTGGTGTTTCGTCCGCTTTCTTAATCGCTTCTTTAATGTCTTCTTTCGCTTGTTCGATCACGCGATTTTCTTCTTCTTCGCTCCATAATCCTTTGTTTTCTAAAAACTTGCGGAAGCGAACGAGCGGATCTTTTTTCTCCCATTCGTTTTCAAGCTCTTTCGAACGATAGCGTGTTGGGTCGTCTCCTGCCATCGTATGTGGACCGTAGCGGAAGCAAAGCGTTTCAATCAATGTTGGTCCTCCACCGTTAATTGCACGCTCGCGAGCGTCACGAACTGCGACATACACGGCAAGCGGGTCCATTCCGTCAACTTGAATGCCCGGAATACCAGCTGCTGCTGCTTTTTGTGCGATTGTTTTTGCCGCAGATTGTTTTTCGACTGGTGTGGAAATCGCAAAACGGTTGTTTTGAACGATAAAGATCGCTGGCGCGTTAAATGCCCCTGCGAAGTTAATTCCTTCGTAGAAGTCCCCTTGTGATGCACCGCCGTCACCTGTATATGTAACCGCAACCGCTTTTTTGCCGCGTTTTTTCATGCCGAGCGCAACGCCGGCTGCTTGAATAATTTGCGCACCGATAATAATCTGCGGCGGCAACGCGTTCACGTCTTCAGGAATTTGGTTGCCATGGAAATGTCCGCGTGAAAATAAAAACGCTTGGTAAAGCGGTAAACCGTGCCAAATCATTTGCGGAACGTCACGATAGCCCGGTAAAATGAAATCTTCTTTTTCTAACGCAAAATGGCTCGCTAATTGGCTCGCTTCTTGTCCTGCTGTTGGCGCATAGAAGCCGAGACGTCCTTGACGGTTTAACGAAATGCAACGTTGGTCAAGTACGCGCGTATATACCATGCGACGCATTAATTCTTTCAATTGCTCATCCGTTAAATCAGGCATCGCCGCTTCGTTTACGACTTCGCCTTCTTCGTTTAAAATTTGAAATGTCGGAAACTGCTCAGCGACTTTTTCAAGTTGCTTTTTCACATCAAATAGGGGCTTTTTACCCATGTTGTTCACCTCATCCTTTCTTTTTCAACACGTAAAATGATGCACCTTTTAATTTGCCCAAAAACGATTTGTTTTTACTACGTTTGTGTATGAAAAGCTGTATTAATGAAAAAAGCAATTACGATTAATACAACTGTTTTTTTACATCTTTCAGTTTACACCTTTCGACAACGCTCGTCAATCAGTTTGCTTGACACGTTCTATGTAAAAATGAAATTTAGAAAATTTTAACTGTGTTATGAATCTGTTATACTTATTTTTTTCAATCTGTATTATTTCTGTTTTACAACGTGTTTATGTATGTTTCGTCAGGCGATTGCACTTTTGTGCATGATCGCCCATAATAAAACGTAGTCTACTTTATGTATGAAGGAGTGAAACGACGTGATTACGATGAAAGATATTATTAAAGATGGGCATCCGACGTTACGAAAAGTAGCGGAAGAAGTTCCCCTTCCCCCTTCTGAAGAAGATCGCCGCATTTTAGCGAGTTTATTGGAATATGTAAAAATGAGCCAAGATCCTGAGCTAGCGAAAACATACGGGCTTCGTCCAGGCATTGGCTTAGCTGCCCCACAAATTAACGTCTCGAAACGAATGATTGCGGTGCATGTGACGGATGAAAAAGGAACGTTGCATAGCTATGCGTTATTTAATCCGAAAATTGTGAGCCATTCGGTTGAGATGTGCTATTTAACGAGCGGAGAAGGTTGTTTGTCTGTAGACGAAGCAATTCCGGGTTACGTGCCGCGCTATATGCGCATTACCGTCACCGGAACGACGCTTGAAGGCGAAACGGTGAAACTGCGCTTAAAAGGATTGCCTGCGATCGTATTTCAACATGAAATTGACCATTTAAACGGCATTATGTTTTATGACCATATTAATAAACAAAATCCGTACGACGTGCCAGCTGGCGCTATCCCGATTGAACGTTAAAAAAAGGGTGTCCATTGCGGACACCTTTTATTTCAACAATCCGAGCTGACGTAAGCCGAATAAAATGCCGTCTTCATCGACCGGTTTTGTAATGAAATCAGCTACTTTTTTCGCTTCTTCATGCCCATTTCCCATCGCGACACCTGTGCCGACAAAGCGAAGCATTTCTGTATCGTTTAACCCATCGCCGAACGCATAAACGTTTTCGCGCGGAATGCCGAGTTCGTTCATCATTTTTTTAATTCCTTCTGCTTTTGACCCTCCATATGGCAATACGTCCGTTGACACCGCATGCCAGCGCACGAAGTGAAACGTCGGAAACGATTGAATATACGGCTGTTCTTCTTCTGGTTTACAAAACAAAAGCGCTTGATAAATGTCGTTTCGTTCATCATACGTTTCATCGTGCGGTGGATGAGTAAATTTTAAACTTCCCATGCTTTCATGAATGTACGGATGATCGGCTACACTTGCACGCATCGTGTCGGCGTCCATAAAAATAAGCGGATGGTCATTGTCGCGTGCCATTTGTTTTAATGAACGAAGTTGCTTGCGATCAAGCGGTTGATTGTAAATGACCTCCCCTTCAAAAACAACATACTGTCCGTTAAAGCTGACAAACGATTGAATGTCAAGCTCTTTTCGCAACGATTCAAACATAAACGGCGCTCTTCCTGTGGCGATCGCTACATATACCCCTTGTTTTTTTAATTCATGTATCGCTTCATATGTCGATTCCGGCAACTGTTTATCATGATCTAACAACGTTCCGTCAATATCAAAAAAGACGATCTTTCTCTCCATGTTTCTCGCGCTCCTCGTGTAAAAGTTCACAAACTTACCGTAACGGAATTGCGCCATATTGTCAATAAATTGGTTGTTTCAATGTATATTTTCCCATGCAAAATTTGTCGATGATCTTCTTATAATAAATAATAGATCAGACATTTACTTTCCATCAAAATCGGATACAATAAAAGTGAGGAGTGATGCGTCATGTTGAAAAAGTTGAAACGCAAGCTGCTCGAACAATGGAAAGAACTTTTGCGTAAAAAATCCATTGCCTAGTTGTACGAGCCCTTCAATCGAAGGGCTTCTTTTCAATTTTGTTTCCTATTCTACACTTTTTATATATAATAGGAAAAGCGGAAAGCGGCCGGAGCTACACATCGCTTCACTTCCTAAAAGGGAACGATGAAGTGTGGTATAATAAAAAAAGCAACATTACACATAAGGAGAGATGAACGTTGATTTTTAAAGTGTTTTATCAAGAAACGATCGATGAAGTGCCGGTAAGAGAAAAAACGAAGACGCTCTACATCGAAGCAGAAAGCGAGCGAGATGTGCGCCGAAAATTACAAGACCGTCATATCAATATTGAATACATTCAACCGCTTGAAGGGGCGCATTTAGCGTACGAGCAACAAAACCCTGATTTTCACGTATTGGAGATTGAACAATGAACATGTTGAAAAATAAACAAGTTGGCGTTTTCGCCCTCGGCGGTCTAGGCGAAATCGGAAAAAATACATATGGCGTGCAGTATGAAGATGAAATCATCATCATCGACGCCGGCATTAAGTTTCCGGAAGATGAATTGCTCGGCATTGATTACGTCATTCCTGATTATAGCTATTTAGTGAAAAACGCAGAAAACATTAAAGGATTGTTTATTACGCACGGACATGAAGACCATATTGGCGGCATTCCGTATTTACTTCGTCAAGTGAACGTGCCAATTTACGGTGGAAAATTAGCGCTTGGGCTCATTCGCAACAAATTAGAAGAACACGGATTGCTTCGCCAAACGAAACTAATTGAAATAAAAGAAGATGACGTCATTTCGTTCGGAAAAACTGCGGTAACATTTTTCCGGACAACGCACAGCATTCCAGATAGCTACGGCATTGTCGTCAAAACACCGGTCGGGCAAATTGTGCATACAGGTGACTTTAAATTTGACTTCACCCCTGTCGGCGAGCCAGCAAACTTAACGAAGATGGCAGAGATCGGGAAAGAAGGCGTCCTTTGTTTGTTGTCCGACAGTACAAATAGCGAAATTCCGCATTTTACGATGTCTGAGCGACGCGTCGGCGAAAGCATTCACGATATTTTCCGAAAAGTACAAGGACGCATTATTTTTGCGACGTTTGCTTCCAACATTCACCGCTTACAGCAAGTCACCGAAGCGGCTGTATTAAACAATCGGAAAATTGCGGTGTTCGGACGAAGCATGGAAGCGGCCATCGAAATTGGACAACAGCTCGGCTACATTAAATGTCCGAAAGATACGTTCGTTGACGCTACGCAAATTAATCGCCTTCCTGCCCATCGCGTGACCATTCTTTGCACCGGAAGCCAAGGTGAGCCGATGGCGGCGTTATCGCGCATCGCCAATGGGTCGCACCGTCAAATTCAAATTATGCCGGGGGATACAGTCGTCTTTTCATCTTCGCCAATTCCGGGCAATACTGTAAGTGTCAATCGCATCATTAACATGCTTGCGCGTGCAGGAGCGGAAGTCATTCATGGACCGCTTAGCGACATTCATACGTCTGGTCACGGCGGACAAGAGGAACAAAAATTAATGATTCGCCTCATGAAACCGAAATATTTCATGCCGATTCACGGTGAATATCGCATGCAAAAAATGCATGTAAAACTAGCTGTCGATTGCGGTGTACCAGAAGAAAACTGCTTTATTATGGACAACGGAGAAGTGCTCGGCATTAGCGAAGAAGGCGCAAGCATCGTCGGCAAAATCCCATCTGGCTCCGTCTATATCGACGGAAGCGGCATTGGCGATATCGGCAACATCGTCTTGCGCGACCGTCGCATTTTGTCGGAAGAAGGATTAGTCATCGTCGTTGTGAGCATCAACATGAAAGAAATGAAAATTGCCGCAGGTCCAGACATCATTTCACGCGGATTCGTCTACATGCGTGAATCGGGCAATTTAATTAACGATGCACAACAGCTTATTGCCAAACATTTACAACAGTTACTCGAACAAGGAACAAATCAATGGTCGGACATTAAAACAGAAATTACCGACACCCTTGCGCCGTTTTTATACGAAAAAACGAAGCGAAAACCGATGATTTTACCGATTATTATGGAAGTGTAAAAAAAGAAGGTGCCCGCTTGGACACCTTCTTTTTTAACGTAATTTTCGAAAGAAGTCTCCCGCCTCAAAGAACGTGACGAGCGGCAGCCTAGAGATGAGGAGAAGTAAAATGTTTGCGAGAGAAAAAACAAGTTCGTGCTTTGGTATAATCAGGATCCTGTCGAATGTGTTCATTGACAGAATATATTTTGTTGAATATAATAAAAATACAAATGTGGGGTGTGTTAGTTACCCATGATTAGTCTTTCGCCACCATTAAAAATTGCACGACGAAAGGCTGGACAAGTGACTTGAAAACTTGTCGCTCATCCGCAAGCGACTCATAAGTGGCGGATTCGAAAACTTGTCGCTCATCCGCAGGCGACTCATAAGTGGCGGACTCGAAAACTTGTCAAAAAAGAAGTGGGGTATCCGCTTCTTTTTTTTAGATTGGGGTATTACGATATGTCTGAACATTTAACAGCGTAATTAGCACAAAATTCGAACCAAATTTAACAAGGTAAAAAGCACATTAAAACGCTTGGGTTTATTCCAAGCGTTTTAAACTAAAATTATATTGACTTGTTAAATCAAGACTGTTACTAAAAGGTTACTACCGTACTTCAATTACAAAGGCATAACTTGAATCTCCCTTTTCCCATCTTGCTGAAACATCATACACATATACACCTTTTTCTTTTGGTAATAGTATCACATTATCATTTATTGGAACATTTTCTGTTTTTATATTTGTAAGCCATCTATTTACTACTAATGTATTTTCTTTAGGCTCGTCTTTGAATTCTATTTTCAATTGGGAATTTGGTGGTACAACCACAGGTTTTAGTTCTTGATTTTTAATGAGTTCTGGCGGAGAACTTGTATCAGCACAAACAGAATTAAGTAATCCATTCCAACAATACGAACCTTGTGTCACTTCTACCTTTTTTTCTCCAACAGTTATGGTTGGTAAAGGTGGTTTAGCACTAAATAGTCCAATAACAAAATAACCCCCAATGCCTAACACAATTAATACTAATAATGGAATTAAAAACTTTTTCATACACTTTCCTCCTCGTGGGTTAATTTTCCCTTTGCTAATTTTCTAAGTAATCTATATATTTAGTTTAACATAAAATACCAAAATCCTTAAAAAGGATTTCGTCAAAAAATATTGATATTTCAACAAAAATAAAAAACCAAATCGTATGGTGATTTGGTCTTATAAAATATTGGACCTGAGTCAATATATTGGACAGAAAAAAGTTAACTCGTTATGCTGACTGACGTGCTTGATCTTCTACTTCTTGTGGAGTTCTGTAACCTAAATGGCTGTGAATACGTTT
>NZ_MQAD01000002.1:0-4156 GCF_001996285.1 Anoxybacillus kestanbolensis
GAAATCGGCTCGGTATATTTAGCAACAAATGAACACGAGTTGCCAAACGAAAAAGAGCGGTTAGCCGGCGTCTTGACAGGCGTATGGCATGCGCATTTATGGCAAGGAGAGAAAAAAGCGGTTGACTTCTACGTTGCAAAAGGCATTTTAGATGGTCTATTTGCCTTGCTAGGATTAGAGAACCGTATCGAATATAAGCAAGCAAAACGCGAGCACCTTCATCCAGGGCGTACAGCCGATATTTTACTTGATGGAAAAATGGTCGGTTTTGTCGGTCAGCTTCATCCGAACGTGCAAAAACAATTTGATTTAAAAGAAACATATGTATTTGAGCTAGATCTTGAAGCATTATTAAAAGCGGAAGTAGCCGACATTCGCTATACGGCGATTCCACGCTTCCCGTCCATTACGCGCGACATCGCCCTTGTCGTTGATGAGCATATCGTAGCAGGTGACCTCGAGCGAGCAATTATTAAAGCAGGCGGAGAGCTATTAAAAGAAGTAACGATTTTCGACGTTTACAAGGGCGACCGCCTCCCGGAAGGCAAAAAATCGATCGCCTTCTCGCTCCGTTACTATGACCCAGAGCGGACATTAACAGATGAAGAAATAACAAACGTTCACGAACAAGTCATCAAAGCGGTCGAACAACAATTCGGCGCCACATTGCGCGGATAAAACGAATCCCCCATCTGATGCATGAGCATTGGATGGGGGTTTTTATGTCCTTGGCGGATCGGTGGGGGCGTTTTTTTGTCTAGTCCGCCAAAATTGGCGGGCGCACCGTCAAAAATGGCGGGGTTCGACAGCAAGTTTGTGGTGAATAATGGAAAAAAAGTGAAGTATAATCAAATTATCAAAACGAAAGGAGGAATTTTTTAAATGATTCGTCAATTGATCAGTGTAGCAGTAGCAGTAATGCTTGTTTGGGGAATTTTATTTGGCATAGGAAAAGATTCGTTGGCAATTTTGAATCAAAAGGGGATTAATTCCTCAAAAGAATCAGGGACGATTACTCCTCAATCGATTGCATCAAAGACAAAAACAACAACGATCCAAGTTGGACAAACCGTTCAAACTTTGTATGTGACAGGAACTTTTAAAACTCAGTATAGCGATGTTCATAAAAGACAACTGTTTTCGGGAGTTAAATCGATTTCCTCAAAAGCATCCGGCAGTGGGACGTGGACACAGACAGGATATAGTGTGGAATTAATTGACAGTGGGCGCACATACGTCATTACAGTGTCAGGAAAATATTCCTATAATGGTGCAACATATACGATTTCAACAAGTATAGAGTTTTATTGCAATGCTAATGGTTCTATTGGGTAGTAAGTGATAACAAAGCAAAAGACTTGTCACAATCTTCGACAAGTCTTTTTATTTTTCAGGAAGGAATTTCATTGGAATTGTCGAATATTCCCTATTTGTAAATATTTGTGTAAGGTGCGATCGGATGAGTGAAAAAGAAAAAATAGCGAAGCAAATGAAAGAAATCGTGGAACAATTTATGTCGGAACCGCAACTGAAAGCACACATGTTGGTCGCAATCGAGCAACATATGAAAGAGAGCGATTTGTTGTTTGGGCGGTTGGCTTATTTGCATTATGACTTGTTTTCGGCACAAGGAGATCACTCAACATATATCGCCGCAGCTGTTGAATTGATCGTGCTTGCTGGGGATTTATTGGATGATGTAGTCGATCAAGATCGTTTCGAGGATACAGCTATTCCTCTTCATATAGCAATCGGGTTCTTGCTGCTTGGTCAGCAAGCGATTGCGAATGTATCGATTTCTAATAATAAAAAATTAAAGGCACTGTCATATGTTACGTCTTGCTTGTTGCAAAGTGTACACGGACAACAGACTGATGTGGTGTGCGACGTACAAACAGAAGCAGACTATGTAAAAATGGTAGAGAAAAAATCAGGCTCTCTTGTTGCGATGGCTTGTGTCATAGGCGCTTTATTAGCAGGAAAAGAGGACATCGCAACGATTGAAACGTATGCTTCTTACATCGGCATCGCGGCACAAATCGACAATGATCTTGATGCGCTATACAACTGGGATAAAAAAGCGGATATTCATGCAAAGAAAAAGTCGCTTCCGATTTTGTACATGCTAGAAAGCAAGCACGATAACTTATGGAAACAATATTTCAACAACGAGATAGACTATGACGAGATGTATGTCCAAAAAGAAAAAGCGCTTCAGCAAGAGGAATACTCGTAGTGCTAGTTCTCAACTAGCACTACGAGTTCATTTATCCATTATGTGAGGTGTTCTTAACATGCATCGGCATCTGCCTTTGGAAGAAGAAGTGATGAACATGTTAATTGGTGGTTTTTCTACAATAATGCTCATTGCAATTATTACGGTAATTTTCCTTTGGAGAAGGAATACCACACAAAGAGCAGCATTTCTTTGGATTTTCGTGCATTTTGTATCGTTCTCTATTGCAGTATACTTGGCATTAAAAGCCATTTCTTTTGACATTAATCATCCCATGTCGTCAGAAGAAATTTCCCTTCTTTTAGGTGAATCAGGGGCATTATGGGCAGGAAGTATGATTTGTCTGTTAGTTGGTATTTTTAAACTTTCAAAAGTAACGAAGGACGACAAAGAATAAGATTCTGTGGTTGAACAATTTTCACTGCTTTGTAACACACTATTCCAGAACTAATTTCTTAAAATTATGAATAAAAAAATATTGGAAGCAAGGTCATCGTCTTGTGGCATACGGAACATCGATAACGAGCAATCCAAATCCGATAAGCTTCTTGTCTCACTAACGACAAGAGTATAATTTTGGGAAATTAGAGGTGAAATGATGTTCAATCCAGAACTTTATTTTTATTATATTTTGCTACTTACTCTTTTAGTTTTTACTCATTTGTTCCATAAAAGAACAAAAGATTTATCTAAAACACTCCTTATCACAATTACTGCACTTTTTTTCGTATCCGTAGTTTGCAGTATTAGTTTAGCACTTAATTATTATCATCGCTGAAACCAAATACAGAGGGTATTGGAATTTCAAATGTGGTCGCATATTGGCTACTAGGGGAGGATGCTTGGGCACCAGCGTGGACTCTTCAACTATTTAAAAAGGCTTATTCCATTTCCTTATGGATTACACTTATTTTGCTTGGCTTCCTCATAATTCTTTTATTCATGAAAAGAAAACAAAACAAAACGAAAGACACGAACTGAAAATATTGGTTATCAAATTTTTAACTTCCCTCCGAAAGAAGTCTCCCACTTCTAAACGAAGTGAAAGTGGGAGATGAATTTCGGTTAGGTATAGCCTAAAATTGTCTCTTTTTTGTGTGTTATGATATAATCAGTTTTAGAAAAAATATATCAAAAATCAAGGTATGAAGTGATGTGGTGTCGATATGGCAAACAAAGCCTATCAGTTCCGTCTATACCCAACAAAAGAACAAGAACAACGGCTCGCCAAAACCTTCGGCTGTGTCCGTTTCGTGTATAACAAAATGCTTGAAGAGCGCATACAAATGTTTGAAAAGTCCAAGGACGATCAAGAATCCTTGAAACAGCAAACATTTCCGACCCCTGCCAAGTACAAAAAGGAGTTTCCTTGGCTAAAAGAAGTGGACAGTCTTGCGCTGGCAAATGCTCAACTAAATTTGCAGAAAGCGTTTCAACACTTCTTTTCTGGCCGTGCTGGATTTCCCAAGTTCAAAAACCGCAAGGCGAAACAGTCGTACACCACAAATGTGGTAAATGGCAACATCAAGCTCTCAGATGGCTATATCAAGCTGCCCAAACTGAAATGGATCAAGCTCAAGCAACATCGGGAAATTCCTGCCCACCATATCATCAAGTCTTGTACGATCACGAAAACCAAGACAGGAAAATACTATATTTCTATTCTCACAGAGTACGAACATCAACCTGCCCTAAAAGAAGTGCAAACGGTTGTGGGGCTTGACTTTTCCATGAGTACGCTATATGTCGATAGCGAGGGTAAGAGAGCCAATTATCCTCGATTCTATCGCAAAGCATTGGAAAAATTAGCGAAAGAACAGCGTAAATTGTCTCGTAAAAAGAAAGGCTCGAATCGTTGGCACAAACAGCGTCTGAAAGTAGCGAAGCTGCATGGGAAAATTGCCAACCAGCGCAAGGACT